>NZ_JBFAUZ010000013.1:0-171138 GCF_040679555.1 Spirillospora sp. NPDC052242 | reverse complement strand
CCCCGCCCAGCCCCCCCCCCCCTACACCCCCCCGGCCGGCCCCCGGCGGGGCGCGCGCCCCCCCCCCGCCGCGCCGCCGCGGCGCCCGGGGGCCGTTCAGCGGTCGGGCTCCGGGTCGGCCAGCCAGCCGAGGAGGTGCGCGTCGAACTCCTCCGGCCGCTCCTGGTGGGGGAAATGCCCCGCCCCCTCGATGAGCCGCCACCGGTACGGGGCGGCCACGTACTGCCCGGACCCCTGCGCGCTCTCCGGGAGGATGCACTTGTCCAGGGCGCCGTGCAGCTGGAGCGTCGGGGCCTGTACCGGGGCGCGCATGCGGTGCGCGTAGCGGATGCCGTCGGGACGGGCCTGCGACCGCAGGAACCACCGGTGGTACTCCAGCGCGCTGTGCGCCACCCCCGGGATCTGCACGGCCCGCCGGACGAGCCGTTCCGTCTCGGCGTCCGGCCAGTTCGGCCCCGACCACTCGTGCAGCAGCCGGCCGACGAGCGCGGCGTCGTCGCGCACGAGGCGGCGTTCCGGCAGGACGGGGAGCTGGAAACCGAGCGTGTGCCGCGCCGCCCACCCCTGCTCGCGCGGGCTCTCCCGGACCGACCGCCGCAACCGCAGCGGGTGCGGGGCGCCGACGACCGCGAGCCGCTGCACGATCTTCGGGTGGTAGACGGCCATCGTCCAGGCGAGCAGCCCGCCCCAGTCGTGCCCCACCACGATCGCGTTCGCCTCGCCGAGCGCCCGGACCAGCCCGGCGGCGTCCCCGGCCAGCGTCACCAGGTCGTACCCGCGCGGCGGCTTGTCGCTGCCGCCGTAGCCGCGCAGGTCGATCGCGGCCGCGCGGTAGCCCGCCGCCGGCAGCGACACGAGCTGGTCGCGCCACGACCACCAGAACTCGGGGAAGCCGTGCAGCAGGAGGACCAGCGGCCCCTCCCCGGCCTCGGCGACGTGGAACCGCGTCCCGCCCGCGCTGATCGCGCGGTGGGTCCACGGACCGTCGACCTCGATCAACGACGCGTCGTGCCCGGGCATGGCCCGCCCCCCTGCCTGCCTGCCCCGCTCAGTCCGTCAGCGCGGGGGTGTCGGAGCCGCCGCGGTGCCGCAGCGCTCCAGGAGTGTCCTTCAACGTCCGGCGCGTCCGCTTCGCTCCCTCGATCTTGCCGATGAGGCGCTTGGCGATGAGGCCCAGCACGACGGCGAGCAGACCGTACAGGCCCGCGACGATCAGGAACGCCAGCCACGGCCAGATGCCCAGCTCGATCAGCCCGAACGCCAGCGAGATCGAGAGCAGGATCACGATGATCCCGCCCATCACCGCGGCGATGACGAGCATCACACCGCTGATCGCGCCCTTCTTCGCGTCCGACTTGAGCTCCATCTTGGCCAGCTCCATCTCCGCCCTGACCAGGTCGGACACGTTGCTGGACGCCAGCGCGACGAGTTCGCCGAGGGACTTGTCCTCGACGCGCTCGCCCGGCGTTGCCTCGGACATATCGCTCTCTCCTTCCAGCGCCCCCGACTGCCACGGCGTCCCAGCCTGACAGCCGGACGGCGCGTCCGGCCACCCGGTGGCACCGTGTCATCCGGGTCGGCCGGCCCGGTCGGGGCGCCCGGTCAGTCGGAGAGCAGCGCGCGGGCGCGCGTCCTCCTCCGGAAGACGACGGTGGCGGCCGCCGAGGCGAGCACGCTCGCGATCAGGACCGCAGTCGTCACTCTCTCCAATTGTGACGGGTCGGTATAGGCCAAACCGCCGATCAGCAGTGAAACGGTGAAACCCACCCCGGCGAGCATCGCGACGCCCGCGATCTCCCGCCAGTGCAGATCCGCCCCCAGCGTGGCCAGCCCGAACCGCACGGCCAGCCAGGCCCCGCCGAAGACACCGACGAACTTACCGATCACCAGACCGGCGATCACGCCCAGGGCGATCCGATCGGTGAACACGTCCCCGAGCGCGGACACGCTCAGCGTCACGCCCGCCGACAGGAACGCGAACACCGGCACCGCGAACCCCGCCGAGAACGGGCGCAGGAAGTGGTCGGCGCGCTCCGCGTTCGTCGGACGTCCGTCCGGGGCCTCCCGCGGGCTGGTGAGCATCCCGAGCGCCACCCCGGCGACCGTCGCGTGCACGCCGCTCCGCTGGACGCAGTACCAGGCGAGGACGGCCAGCGGCACGTACAGCCACGGCGACCGGACGCCCCGGGCCTGCAGCGTCCCGAACACCGCGATCAGCGCGACGCCGAGACCGAGCCAGCCCCACTCCAGCGAGCTCGTGTAGAACAGCGCGATGATCGTGATGGCGATGAGGTCGTCCACGACGGCGAGGGTCAGCAGGAACGCGCGCAGCGGCGCCGGGCACGCCGAGAACGTCACCGCGAGCACGGCGAGCGCGAACGCGATGTCGGTCGCCGTCGGGATCGCCCAGCCCCGCGAGGCGCCGTCCGCACCGGCGCTGACCAGCAGGAAGATGAGCGCGGGGAGCACGACCCCGGCGGTCGCGGCGAGCACCGGGAGCGCCGCGTCGCGCGGGTTGCGCAGCTCGCCGTGCGTGAGCTCCTCGCGGAGTTCCAGGCCGGCGAGGTAGAAGAAGACCGCCAGCAGCCCGCCGGACGCCCAGTGCGCCACGTCCATGTGCCCGATGTGCAGCCAATGCGGGCTGATCTCGAACTTCTGGAGGTCGTAGTAGGCGTCCGACCAGGGCGTGTTGGCCCAGACGAGCGCGAGCACGGCCGCGACGAGCATGATGATGCCGCCGACCGTCTCCAGGCGCAGCGCCTTGGCGACCTGCTGGCTGTAGCGGACGGTGGGGCGGAACGGCCAGACGGCGGCGACGGGACGGCGCGGACGGGTGACGCGCTTGGAGCGCGAGGGGCGCGTGGACGGGCGCGGCAAAACAACCCCCGGGGCGGTGGACGGCATGGCGAAGAGCCGCCCCGCGGAACATCACGGGCCGGACCCTGCCGACCAGACTTCCCGGCGCACCTCCCTGCACCTTACCCGCAAGATCTCCGCCGAATCATCGTCATTTCGTGCGAAATCGCCCACAGTTGACCTTCGGGTCGACCGGGGACGGAACCGTCCTCGCCGTGCCGAACCGGTGGAAGGGCGGACGAACGCCGGACGGACGAACGTGGCGCGGGTGCCCGCGCCGCGTCCGTCCGTCCTTCGGGTTCGGCCGGGGGTCAGTCCTCGGACTTGGCGCTCGGCAGCTTCTCCGAGATCAGGTCCATGACCGTGCTGTCGGCGAGCGTCGACACGTCACCGATGCTGCGGTTCTCCGCGACGTCCCGCAGCAGCCGCCGCATGATCTTCCCGGACCGCGTCTTCGGCAGCTCCGGAACGATCATGATCTGGCGCGGCTTCGCGATCGGCCCGAGCGTCTTCGCCACGTGGTCGCGGAGCTCCTTCAGGAACTCCTCGCCCTCGACCTCGCCGCCCGCGCTGCCCCGCGGGATCACGAACGACACGATCGCCTGCCCGGTCACCGGGTCGGTCGCGCCGACGACCGCCGCCTCCGCGACCTTCGGGTGCGACACCAGCGCCGACTCCACCTCGGTCGTCGAGATGTTGTGCCCCGACACCAGCATCACGTCGTCGACCCGGCCGAGCAGCCAGATGTCGCCGTCCTCGTCCTTCTTGGCGCCGTCGCCCGCGAAGTACAGGCCCTCGAACCGCGACCAGTACGTCTTCACGTACCGTTCGTCGTCGCCCCAGATCGTGCGGAGCATCGACGGCCACGGCTCCTTCACCACCAGGAAGCCCCCGCCGCCGTTCGGCACCGGCTCGCCCCGGTCGTCCACGACGTCCGCGGCGATCCCCGGCAGCGGCCGCATCGCCGCGCCCGGCTTGCCCTCGGTCACCCCCGGCAGCGGGCTGATCATGATGCTGCCGGTCTCCGTCTGCCACCAGGTGTCCACGACCGGCGCCCGGCCGGCGCCGATGTGCTCCCGGTACCAGACGTACGCCTCCGGGTTGATCGGCTCGCCCACGCTGCCGATCACCCGCAGCGACGACAGGTCGTGCGCCGCCGGGATGTCGTCGCCCCACTTCATGAACGTCCGGATCGCCGTCGGCGCCGTGTAGAAGATCGACACCTTGTACTTGGCGATGAGCTCCCACCAGCGGCCCTGGTGCGGCGTGTCGGGCGTCCCCTCGTACATCACGCTCGTCGCGCCGTTCGCCAGCGGCCCGTACACGATGTAGGAGTGCCCGGTCACCCAGCCGATGTCGGCCGAGCACCAGTACACGTCCGTCTCCGGCTTCAGGTCGAACACCGCGTGATGCGTGTACGCCGTCTGCGTCAGGTACCCGCCCGTCGTGTGCAGGATCCCCTTCGGCTTACCCGTCGTCCCCGACGTGTACAGGATGTACAGCGGGTGCTCGGCGTCCACCGGCTCCGGCGCGTGCTCGTCGCTCTGCCGCTCCACGACGTCGTGCCACCACACGTCCCGCTCGTGGGCCGCGACCTCCTCGCCCGTCCGCCGGACGACCAGGACGTGCTCGATCGACGGCGTCTCGGCGACGGCCTCGTCCACCGTCGCCTTCAGCGCGGACGGCTTGCCGCGCCGGTACCCGCCGTCCGAGGTGATGACGACCTTCGCCTGCGCGTCGTCGATGCGGGTGCGCAGCGCGTCCGCCGAGAACCCGCCGAACACGACCGAGTGCGTCGCGCCGATCCGCGCGCACGCCAGCATCGAGATCGGCAGCTCGGGGATCATCGGCAGGTAGATCGCGACCCGGTCGCCCTTGCGGACGCCGAGTTCCAGCAGCGCGTTCGCGGCCTTGCTCACCTCGCGCCGCAGGTCGGCGTAGGTGAGGGTGCGGGTGTCGCCCGGCTCGCCCTCCCAGTGGTAGGCGACCTTGTCGCCGTTCCCGGCCTCCACGTGCCGGTCGACGCAGTTGTACGCGACGTTCAGCTCGCCGCCCACGAACCACTTCGCGAACGGCGGGTCGCTCCAGTCGAGGACCTCGTCCCACGGCTTGGACCACGACAGCCGCTCCGCCTGCCGGGCCCAGAAGCCCAGGCGGTCGGCGGCCGCCTCCTCGTAGGCGTCGGCCTTGACGTTCGCCGACTCGGCGAGATCGGCCGGGGGGGCGAAGCGCCGCGTCTCCTGCAACAGGTTC
The DNA here is from genome assembly GCF_040679555.1 of Spirillospora sp. NPDC052242. Taxonomy (NCBI): domain Bacteria; kingdom Bacillati; phylum Actinomycetota; class Actinomycetes; order Streptosporangiales; family Thermomonosporaceae; genus Spirillospora; species Spirillospora sp. NPDC052242. The sequence goes on along the minus strand of NZ_JBFAUZ010000013.1, from coordinate 166,029 downwards.
GACAGTGTCTCTTGGCTCTGGCTCAACGCAGTACTCCTCGCTTGCTGAGACGGGTCGCCCGGTATGCCCACTCCACCAGGAAGGTCCCGCTCTCACAAGCCGTGTTCCCGTGTGTCGAGGGCGCGGGCCTCCGGACGCGCCCGCCCCCGTTGCTCGCAGTGACGATCGACACACCCCACCTTCCCAGGTGGAGCGCCCCGGAACCGTACGCGCCTGGCGGGTTCCGGGCCTGTTCCGGGGCCGTCTCCGGGCCGCCTCGGGGCGCCGTCCGGGCGGCGGCGGCCACCGCATAGGGTCGGGCCGTGACCGATGCCCTCGCACAAGTAGCGAACCTCCCCGGCGTGACCGACGCCGTGAACGACGCGCGCAAGGCCGTCGACCGGCTGCTCGGTCACCGGATCCTGCGGCGCCGCAGTGCCGACGTCTCCACCGAGTCCGCGCTGCGCGGCGCGCGCGCGACGGCCGTCCTCGAGGGCGCCGCCGTCGACCTCGAAGTGCTGCGCACGACCGACGACCCCGGCGACCCGATCGTCCACGGCGCGCTGCGCGTGTCCGCCGAACTGGGCTCGCTCGCCGAGACGTGGCGGCACGCGCCCCGGCAGGTCCTCGCACGCCTGCACGTCCTGGCCGCCGCCGACGCCGTGGACGCCGCCGACCTCGGCCGCCCGCGCCCCGACGGCCGTCCGGTCACCGACGTCCTCGGGCTCGGCGACCCGCCGTCCGCCGCCGAGGTCGCCGCCCGCCTCGACGCGCTCAGCGGGCTGCTCACCGGGACGACGAAGGCACCGGCCCTCGTCGTCGCGGCGATCGTCCACGGGGAGCTGCTCACGCTGCGGCCGTTCGGCTGGGGCGACGGCATCGTCGCCCGCGCCGCCCAGCGGCTCACGCTCGTCGCGCGCGGCCTCGACCCCAAGTCGCTCGCCGCGCCCGAGGTCGGCCACCTGGAGCTCGGCGCCGACTACCCCGACGCCCTGCGCGCCTACGCGTCCGGCACCCCGGACGGCATGACCGCCTGGATCCGGCACTGCTCGGCCGCCGTGGCCGCCGCCGCCCGCGACTCCCAGGCGATCTGCGAAGCCCTGATGCGCGGCTGACGTCCCTCGTAGGCGTGGGTGCGGGACGTGTCGGAGGGGTGTGTGAGCCTGGCGGCATGGCCGAACGCAAGGACGGACGTCCCGCCCCGCCCACGGAGAGCACGATCAGAAGTGCCGACTGGGACTCGCGTGACCTGACGGGCGAGGAACACGAACGCGTCCTGTTCCTGGACGTCGACATGACCGAGGCCCACGGCACGGGCGCGAGTTTCGTCGACTGCACATTCCGGGGCGTCCGCTTCAATGTCTCCGCTCACACGGACACCGCGTTCATCAACTGCACGTTCGTTCGTTGCGGTTTCTTCGACTCGACGTTCGAAGGCTGCAAACTTCTCGGCAGCATGTTCGACGGCTGTACGTACGACCTCATGAAGGTGCAGGGCGGCGACTGGTCGTTCACCGGCCTGCCGGGCGCCGACCTGCGTCGCGCGTCCTTCACGGACGTGCGCCTGCGGGAGGCCGATCTCACGGGCGCGCGCTGCGCGGGGGCGACCCTGCGCGGAGTCGATCTGTCCGGCGCGTGGCTCCGGGCCGCGGACCTGTCCCGGTGTGATCTCCGCGGCAGCGACATTTCGACCATCGATCCCTTGACGGTCGAGTTGCGGGGCGCGCGGATCGATCCGCATCAGGCGATCGTGATCGCCGAATCGCTCGGCCTCGACGTCCGCTGAGGGTTCCGGAACGCTCGCCCGCACCGTTCCCGGACGCGACGAGCGGCGCCTCGCCGAGAGACGCCGCCGCCTGGCACGTCACACCGGGTTACCAAGCGTGCACCTCATATCCGTCGGATCGGGTCAAGCCCGTCTCGACGCGCCTCCCGCGGCTGGTCGCGCGTGGGTGCCCGGCTGCCGTGCCCGGACAGATGTCCGTACTCCTGGTGTACGCCCTGTTTGCCCAGTTGGCAAGGGCTATTCGGAAAAAGGGTGACTAGTCGCCACAACGGTGACGGTCCGCCCGCCGCCGTCCCCTCTCCCTCGGCACCCGCCATTCCGGACTAACCACAACTATCACCCAGAACCGAAAACGATCACGGACGGTAATGATTGCTTTTTGGTTGCGGTGCCCGAAGGATCTTTGCCGTTCCGGTACGCTCCCACTTCCGCCCTGTGGTGCGCAGCGCGTGCGGCGGGGCGGGGCCGCGCGGTCGCGGCCGGCCGCCTGGATGGCGCGATCTTCTGGTCAGACGAGAAAAAACGTCATCCATCGGGCGAGTTTGCGACTCGACGGAACTCTCGACGGTCGGGCAGCATATGTTGTATCCGCCTAGACTGGTGATGCAGCGACTTTGCCCGCCCTATAGGACGGGCTTACGTCCGGTTTAGCCTGATCTCCCCTGAGTCTTTCTCGGGAAAGCGGACCGGCTCTACCCCCCCGGAGCCGGATCCGTTCGGCGACCCCCGCTCTCCCCCCCCCGGCGGGGGTCGCCCAATCTCACGCGGGCGGGCGTGCGGCACCCCCTCGGCCGCCGCCCGCCCGCGAAGTTATCCACAGGCCGCCGATTCCGTGCCGTTCCCTCGGGCGCCGCCGCAAGGTGGAGACCTCCGACCCGAAGGAGCCTCCATGAACCTCGCGGCACTGATCGTCACGGGCGATCCCGGCACCGCCGACGCCCTCCTGCGGCTCGCCGCCGCGGCCGACGCCCACGCGGAGGTCGCCCACGACGTCGGCGAGGCGCGCCCCGCCTGGTCGTGGCCCGCGCTCGTCCTCGTCGGCGCCGACGCGGCCGGGGACGTCGCGGCCAGCGGCCTGCCCCGCAGAGCGGGCGTCGTCCTCGTCACCTCCGCCGCCACCGCCGACGCCTACCGGATGGCCGTCCAGGCCGGCGCCCAGGACGTCGCCGTCCTCCCCGACCACGAGGACTGGCTGATCGGCGCGTTCGCCACCGCCGCCGAACCCGACGCGAACCGCGCCGCCGTCGTCTGCGTCGTCGGCGCCCGCGGCGGCGCGGGCGCCAGCGTCCTCGCCGCCACCCTCGCGGTCACCGCCGCCGGCATCGGCCTGCGCACCCTCCTCGCCGACGCCGACCCCCTCGGCGGCGGCGTCGACCTCCTCCTCGGCCTCGAGGAGCACGAGGGCGTCCGCTGGCCCGACCTCGCCGAGCGGCGCGGCCGGCTCGGCACCGCCGCCCTCCGCGACACCCTCCCCGGCGACGGCGACCTGTCCGTCCTCTCCTGGCGCCGCGGCGAACCCGTCCCGCTCACCGGCGAGGCGGTGACGTCCCTCCTGGAGGCGGCGGTCCGCGGCTTCGACCTCGTCGTGGCCGACGTCCCCCGCTACCCCGGCGACTTCGGCCGGGCCGCCCTGCGCACCGCCGACGTCACCTACCTGCTCGTCCCGGCCGAGGTCCGCGCCACGGTCGCCGCCGACGGCCTCGCCGCCGCGCTCCGCCGCGAGACCGCCGACCTCCGCCTCGTCGTCCAGGGCCCGTCCCCCGGCGGCCTCAGCGCCGACGCCGTCGCCAAGGCCCTCGACCTCCCGTCCGCCGGCGCCTTCGAACGCGACCGCCGCCTCCCGCCCGCCATCGACGAGGGCGAACTCGCCGCCGTGACCCGCCGCGGCCCCCTCACCGACTTCTGCCGCGCCCTCCTGGACGACCTTGCCCTCCAGCCCTACGCCTACCGCGAGGAGGCGGCATGACGCGCACGCGAACGGGCGCGGCCGCACGGCGGGGAACCGTCATGCCTGCGCTCGGAACCGGCACGACGCGAACCGACACGGACGCACGGCCGCGGGCAGGCGCGACTCACGGCACGCACACAGGTGACACCCCCTGGGAGGCGGCATGACCCGGCTGTCGGACGCGGTGCGCGGGCGGCTGGCGGACACGGGCGCCGAGCCGACGGCCGGGCGGGTCGCCGCCGCCCTCCGGGCCGAGGAGCGCCTCCTCGGCGACCGGGAGGTCCTCGCCCTCACCGACGAGCTGCGCGCGGAGTTCGTCGGCGCCGGCCCCCTCGAACCGCTCCTGCGCTCGCCCGACGTCACGGACGTCCTCGTCAACGGGCCCGACGAGGTCTGGGCCGACGCGGGCGGCGGGCTCGTCCGCACCGACGTCCGGTTCCCCGGCGAGCCCGCGCTGCGCCGCCTCGCGCAGCGGCTCACCGCGGCGGCCGGCCGCCGCCTCGACGACGCCGCGCCCTACGCCGACGCCCGGCTGCCCGGCGGCGTCCGCCTGCACGCCGTCCTGCCGCCCATCGCGCCCGGCGGCACGTGCCTGTCGCTGCGGCTCCCCCGCCGCCGCGCGTTCACCCTCGACGAGCTCGTCGCCACCGCGACCGTCCCGCCCGAGGGCGCCGCCCTGCTGGCCGCCGTGGTGGCCGCCCGCGCGGCGTTCCTCGTCACGGGCGGCACCGGCACCGGCAAGACGACGCTGCTGAGCACGCTGCTCGGCTCCGCCGCCCCGTCCGAACGGCTCGTCCTCGTCGAAGACTCCGCCGAGCTGCGCCCCGACCACCCGCACGTCGTCCGGCTGGAGGCCCGCCCGCCCAACATGGAGGGCGCGGGCGGCGTCACGCTGAACGACCTGGTCCGCCAGGCCCTCCGCATGCGCCCCGACCGCCTCGTCGTGGGCGAGGTGCGAGGCCCGGAGGTCGTGTACCTGCTCCAGGCGCTGAACACCGGCCACGAGGGCGGCTGCGGCACCCTGCACGCCAACACCCCCGCCGACGTCCCCGCGCGCCTCGAGGCGCTCGCGTGCGCCGCCGGGCTCACCCGCGAGGCCGTCCACAGCCAGCTCGCCGCCGCCCTCGACGTCGTCGTCCACCTCGCCCGGGCCCCCTCGGGAGCCCGCCGGGTCGCGGAGGTGAGCCTCCTCCAGCGCGCGCCCGACGGGCTCGTCGCCGTCCACCCCGCCGTCTCGTTCACCCCCGCCGGCGAGACGGTGCACCATCCCGGCGCGGCGGCCCTGGCGGCCCGGCTCCACCCGCACTGGACATGACCGCCGCACTGGCCGCCCTGTGCGTCTCCGCCGTGGTCTGGACGCTCGCGGCCCCGCCCCGGGCGTCCGGGCGCGTCCGGAACGTCCTCGATCCCCGCGAACCCCGGCCCGCCCTCACCGCCCACCTGCGAACCCTCCGTGAACGCCGCACCCGCACCCGCCGGTGGCGCACCTCGGTCATCGAGCTCTGCGACGGGATGGCCGCCGAACTGGCCGCCGGCAGAGCCCCCGAGGACGCCTTCGCCTCGTCCGCCGCCGTCCTCGACCCGCCCATCGCGAAGGAGCTGCTCGAATGCCGCGACCTGGCGAACCTCGCCGACACCCCCGGCGCCGAGGGGCTGCGCCTCCTCGACGCGTGCTGGCGCGTCGGCGCCGAACGCGGCGGCACGCTGGCGACCGTCCTGGACGGCCTGGCCGCGGCCCTCCGCGACGAGGAGGCCCAGCGCCAGGACGTCTCCGTCCAGCTCGCGGGCCCCCGGGCCACCGCCCGCCTGCTCGCCGTGCTGCCCCTCCTCGGCATCGCCATGGCGGCGGCCCTCGGCGCGCGCCCCCTGTCCTTCCTCTGCGGCTCGCTCCCCGGCCTCGCCTGCCTGATCGCCGGTGTCGCCCTCAACGTCACCGGCCTCTACTGGACGGCGCGCCTGGCCAGGAACGCCGAGTCGCCCCGACCACCGGGACGCTGAGTGATCACAGCCCTGGCGGCCGTCCTCTGCGCGGCGACGGCCGTCCACATCCGCACCAGACGCACCTCCGGCCGAAGGCTCGCCAGATGCTTCCGCACCCCACGAAAGAACAACGCCCGCCCGAACGACGAACTGCTCCGCCGCATCGCGGCCGCCGCCACGGGCGTCCTCACCGTCCTCCTGTTCGGCCTCCCCCTAGGGCCCCTGCTGGCCGCACCCGCCGCCGCGGCCGTCTGGTACTGGTTCACCCGCCTGGGCGGCGCCGACCGGGCCCGCCGCCGGGCACGGCTCGTCGCCGACCTGCCCGTGGCCGTGGACCTGCTCGCGGCCTGCCTGCGCGGCGGCACCCCCTGGCAGGACGCGGTCGACGCCGTCGCGGGCGCGATCGGCGGCCCGCTGGGCGACGAGCTCGAACGGGTGTCGGTGCAGATCCGCCTCGGCGCCGACCCGGCCGCCGCCTGGCTCGCCCTCACCGCGGAGCCGACGCTGGCGCCCCTGGCCCGGGCCGCCGTCCGCGCGACCTCCCACGGCGCCGCACTGGCGCCGTCCCTCGCCCGGCTCGCCCGCGACCAGCGGCGGACGGCCCGCACCGCGGCCGCCGCACGCGCGCGGGCCGCGGGCGTCCGCGTCCTCGCCCCGCTGGGCCTGTGCTTCCTGCCCGCGTTCGTCCTGCTCGGCGTCGTCCCCGCCGTGGCCGGCATCGCCTCGACGATCCTCGTCCCCGCCCCGTGAGTTATCCACAGGCCACGTTTCCCCTGACGCCTTCACACCCCATGCCAGAACCTGAAAACGACCGACACGGGAGGACCCATGAACCTGAAGCAGCGCTGGAAGAACAAGGACGCGGGCATGTCCACCGCCGAGTACGCCGTAGGCACGATTGCCGCGGCGGCCTTCGCGGGCCTGCTCTTCAAGATCGTCACGAGTTCGGAGGTACAGGAATTGCTCTTAGCGATCGTGGAGCGGGCCCTCCAACTCGCCGACTGAGGGACCGGGGCATGGCCACGGCGGAGATCGCCGTGGCCCTCCCCGCCCTGGTCCTGGTCACCGCGATCGTGCTGTGGGGAATGGCGGCCGTCTCGACCCAGCTCACGTGCAACGACGCCGCCCGAACAGGCGCACGCGCCGCCGCCAGAGGCGAATCCCTGACCGCGGTACGGGAGCTGGTCGCCAAGGCCGTCCCCGAAGGATCGACGGTGACGGTCACCCGCGACGAGGCCACCGTCCACGTCGACGTATCGACCCCCGTCGAGCCCCCGGCGGCAGCCCGCCTCCCCGCCCTGATCGTCCACGCCCACGCCGCAGCCGCCACCGAACCCGGCGCCTCCACCACCGAGCCGGAACCCGCACCATGACCGGCCGGACAGCGGATTCGCGACCGAGACGGGCACGGCGACCGGGCCGGTGGCGTCGCCGCGATGATGTCGGGCGGCGGGGCCACGACCGGCTTAGGAAGGGGCGAGCCGAGTCGGCGCGGCCGTGCCCGAGCCGGGCGTCGCGGCCCACGGCCTACCGGGGCGGGGTGGCCGTGAACGGGTCGGGCGGTGGGCCGCGACCGGGCGGGGCGGTGGATGGGCTGGGCGGCGGGGGCGTGGCCCGGCCTGGGGGCGGATCTGTGGCTGGGCCAGCCTGCGGCTGGGAGTGGACAGAGGGCGTTGTGGTCGGGGCCGGACTCGGTGTCACAAAGCCCTTGGGAGAGAGAGCCCTTGGGAGAGAGCCCTTGGAGGACGCATGCGAAGCGTGGATGACGCGGACGGACGAGTGGGCGTGGGGCGGACATGTGGGGGTGCCGGTGGGGGCGGTCGCCGGTCGAGGGGGTGGTGGGGCGCGGGGGTGGCTGCACGGGTGGGGCGTGAGGGGGTGGTGTGGCGGGGCGGTGAGCGGGGGGCGGGGACGGTGTGGGTCGTCGCCTTCATGGCGGTCATCTGGGTGGGCGGGGTGGCCGCGCTGACGGTGGGCGGGGTGCGGGCGGCGCGGCATCGGGGGGACGCGGCGGCGGATCTCGCGGCGCTCGCCGGAGCGGCTCACGTGGCGAGCGGGCGCGAGGCCGCGTGCGGGCGAGCGCGGGAGATCGCGGCGGCCTCGGGGGCGCGGCTGGAGACGTGCACGGTGCAAGGGGACGTCGTGGAGGTGCGGGTGGTCGTGAGAGTGAAGGGACCTGGGGAGATCGGTGATCTGCGGATCGTTTCGCGGGCCAGGGCTGGTCCTGTGGGGGGATATGGGCGTAACCTGACGCGACGCAGTTCGTTGAACTGAACGTCAATAGGTCGCGACCGGAGCCACTGTCATCTCATTTGTCACCCATCTGTGACTTTCGTTACCGGTTGGTACGTTACGCTGCCGTAAGCCCCCGCTCAGCACTCGGCACAGTGAGCCCCGCGACCCGGACGCAGTCGAAGGGATTGACGCCGTGACCATCATTCGCAGGATCGGTGCGATCGCGCTCGCGACCCCTCTTGCGATGAGCATCCCGGTCATCGCCGCGCCGCCCGCCTCGGCCGAATCGGTCGTGGTGGCCCCCAAGGACGGCGCCGTCATCACCAGCGGAACCGAGATCACCGCCCAGGCGAACGCCGACCTCAAGCTGGCGAAGGTCGAGCTGCGGGTGAGCGGGCCCGGTCTCGGGGACAAGCTCCTGGACGAGCACTCCCTCGCGGCGGGTGAACTCTCCGGGACGTTCCCGATCGCGCAGAACGGGGCTTACAAGGTCTACCTCACCCACTGGACCGGAGAGCTCGCGTCCAGCGACTTCACCGTGAAGGTTCCCCCGGCGACGCCCTCGGGGGTGTCCGCGGGGGTGTCCGGTGACAAGCTCGTCGTGAAGTGGGGCATGGGCAAGGAAGCCGACCTGGAGGGCTACACGCTCAGCGGGTCGGGCGTGAAGCCCGCGGCCGGATCGGTGGGCACCTTCTGCAGCGGCGGCGCCTGCTCCGCGAGCCTGCCGTTGACCCAGGAGAGCGGCACCTTCGCGGTAGAGGTACGCGCCAAGCGCTCGGACGGCGCCGGCGGCTCGGTGTACTCGGAGCCCGCGAGCGCGAGCGACGTCGTCGCCGCGGCGAACGTCCCGTCCGGCGGCGGATCGACGTCGCTGCCCGCCGGCGGGTCGGTGCCGAGCGCCACGACGCCGCTGACGCCGTTCAACGAGCAGTCGCCGATCACGCTGCCGTCCGTCCAGCCCGACGGCGCGACCCCGGGCCTGGTCTATCCGGCGCCGGAGATCGCGGGCGACGCGCCGGTCGCGCAGAACGTCGCGGCCACCGACCGGTTGCAGTGGGGCAAGAGCATCGGGATCGCGCTGGTGCTGCTGGTCGTCGCGGCGCACCTGGGCACGTGGACCCGGAGCCTGCGCGTCGCGTCGGCCGCGACGAGCGCCCGCGGGACGGCGGCGCGGATCGCGCGGGGCGGCACCGGACGCAAGCGGGTCATCAAGGCGCGCGAGCACATCGCGCGCGCCGAGGCCATCGCGAAGACCGGCCCCGCGAAGCCGAAGACGTCCAAGCCCGACTCCGCCAAGGCCGCGCCGGCGAAGGCGTCCTCCACGAAGGCCGACTCCACGAAGGCCGACCCCGCGAAGGTTCCCGCTGCGAAGGCCCCGGTCGCGAAGGGGGCGCCGGGCCAGGCGCCGTCCGCGACGGCCACGATGCCGACCCGGCCCGGGGCCAGGCGTGCGCCCGCCCGCAAGGGCGGCGACGTGAAGGGACGGCGTCGCCCGACGGGCGTCGAGGTGAAGGTGGCGCGCTCGCGGCGCAAGTGATCGTCAGGGGTGGCGACCGAATTGTCCGCGGTCTAGGCTGCGGTGCCAGTCGGACTCCCGGAGAGGAGAACCTCCCGCATGATCTTCCTGGGGCTGGTCCTGGTGCTGGCCGCCGTGCTCGCGGCGGTGGCGGTGGTGCTGGACAACACGGGCGAGGCCGGGCTGACGGCGTTCGGTGACGCGGTGCCCGGAGTGACCGAGGAATGGCACGTGTTCATGGCCGGTGCCGTGGTCGCCGTGGTGTTCATGGCCGGCGTGATGGTGGCGGCGTTCGGGTTCAAGCGCGCGATCGAGATGCGCAGGGAACTGCGGGACCTCCGGGACGAGCACGAGGAGTCCCTGCAGACCCTCGAGATGGAGCGGCGGAAGCTGCAGCAGGCGCTGGCCCAGGCCCGCCGCGGCATGGGCGACGAGCCGTCCATCCCAGCCCAGCGCGTAGCCCCGTAGCTCCGTAGCCCGGTAGACCCCGAGGGCCGTACGACCCCGCACCCGGGACGTCCTCGCCTGCCACGCCCCGGCGTCCGCGGCCATCGGCACGCGCGGGTGTCGCGCCTTCTTCCTTCCCCGCCCCGGCGCCCCTGCCGCACGTACCGGTGAGCGCGCTGCGTGCCCGCGCCGCTCCCACGACGCGGCGGCGCGTCCGGTGGAGCCCGCGCTTGCCTGGCGCCCGAAGCCCGGCCGACGGCGCGGTGGCGTGGTTGGTGGCCGCTGCCTGGCCCGACGGCGTGGTGGGGTTAGCGGTGGCCGACGCTCGGCCTGACCGCGTCGGCTGGACGGGCGGTGGGGTGGTTGGTGGCTGCTGCTCGGCCTGGCCGTGTGGTGGGGTGGCTGGTGGCCGGGGGACCGAGCTGCTTGTGGTGGTGCTCGGTGACGTCTGTGTGTCGTTGAGAATGGGCGCTGTCGTGGATATTCGGATTACGCATCGTGCCTTGTTGAGCCGTCTGCTGCCTGAGGACGATCCTGCGGTTGTTGCTGTGCGCCGAGGGCAGTTCCACCACGTCGTCATCGGCTCGGATCGTGTGGTGTGCCTGGCTCGTACTCGGGCGGCGGCGGCGCGGCTGCCTGGGCGGGCGGCTGTGCTCCGCACCCTTGGCGGGCTCGACCTGGGGTTTCGCACACCTGAGCCGCTGCTCGAAGGTGGTGCCGGAGGGGTGCCGTTCCTGGTTCTCGACCGCATCCCCGGGGAGCCGCTGGACGGTGCCGTGCTGCGCGATCCCCTGATGGCCGAGGCGGTGGCGGGGCAGTACGCCGCGCTGCTGGCCGGGCTTCGCCGTGCCGGTGCCGACGAGACGGTGCGTGCGGTGCTGCCCCGGGAGCCGGAGGACCGGTGGCGCCGGTTCGGGGACGGCGTCCGCGCGGAGTTGTTCCGGCGCATGTCCGACGACGGGCGCAGGCGGGCCGAACGGGAGCTCGCGGCGGTCGATGGGCTGCCGCACCTCGGGCGGGCGGTGGTGCACGGCGATCTCGGTGCCGAGAACGTCCTGTGGGAGTGGCGGGACGGTCTGCCGCGTCTGGCCGGAGTGCTCGACTGGGACGACGTCGCGCTCGGCGACCCCGCCGAGGACCTCGCGGCGCTCGCCGCCGGGCACGGGGACGAGCTCCTGGGGCGGGTGCTCGCGCTCGGCCCCGGGCAGGAGGAGGGCCTCGCCTCACGTGTCGCCGCGATCCGCGCGACCTTCGCTCTCCAGCAGGCCCTCGCCGCCGTCCGCGACGGGGACGAGGAGGAGCTGGCGGACGGGCTGAGCGGTTACCTCGGGGTCAGGGGGCTTTCTTGAGGAGGGCGTCCAGGAGGACGAGGGCGCCTTCCTTGTCGAGGGGGTCGTTGCCGTTGCCGCACTTCGGGGACTGGATGCAGGACGGGCAGCCGGTGGCGCACTCGCAGGAGTCGATCGCGTCGCGGGTGGCGCGGAGCCAGGACGCGGCGTCGGCGTAGCCGCGTTCGGCGAAGCCGGCGCCGCCCTCGTGGCCGTCGTAGACGAACACGGTGAGCAGGCCGGTGTCGGGGTGCAGGGCGGTGGAGACGCCGCCGATGTCCCAGCGGTCGCAGGTGGCGAACAGCGGCAGGAGGCCGATGGACGCGTGCTCGGCGGCGTGCGCGGAGCCCGGGAGGTCGAGGTCGAGGTTCGCCGTCTGCTCCTCGGAGAGCGTCCACCAGACGGCGCGGGTGCGGAGCGTGCGCGGGGGCAGGTCGAGGGGTTTCTCGCCGAGCATCTCGCCGGTCTGCACGCGGCGCATCTGGTACGCGACGACCTGCCGGGTGACGTCGACGGTGCCGAAGTTGAGGGTCGCCTCGCCCCACGCGGACGAACGGAGGCGTTCGACGATGCCGATGTCGGTGACGTCCCGGGCGGTGGTGGAGTAGTCGGGTTCCGCGGGTTCGACGAGGGCGACGGAGTCGTCGAGGTCGAGGGTCCGGACGATGAAGGACTCGCCCTGGTGCACGTAGACGGCGCCGTCGTGGACGGTCGTGTGCGCGGACGCCTCGTCGACGGTGCCGAGGAGGCGTCCCGTGGACGATTCGACGACCTGGACGGGCGCGCCGCCGGCGCCGCGGATGTCGGCGAGCTCGACGGCCTTGTCGCGGCGCGTCCAGTACCAGCCGGCGGGGCGGCGGCGGAGGAACCCGCGGCGCACGAGGTCGGGGAGGAGGTCGGCGGTGGCGGGGCCGAACAGTTCGGCGTCGGCCTCGGTGAGGGGGAGTTCGGCGGCCGCGGAGCAGAGGTGGGGTTCGAGGACGTAGGGGTTGTCGGGGTCGAGGACGGTCGCCTCGACGGGGGTGCCGAAGATCGCCTCGGGGTGGTGCACGAGGAACGTGTCGAGGGGGTCGTCGCGGGCGACGAGGATCGACAGGGACGCCTGGCCGGAGCGTCCCGCGCGTCCGGCCTGCTGCCACAGGGACGCGCGGGTGCCGGGCCAGCCGCACACGATGACGGCGTCGAGCCCGGAGACGTCCACGCCGAGTTCGAGGGCGTTGGTGCTGGCGAGGCCGACGAGGTCGCGGGAGCGGAGGGCGGCCTCGAGGGCGCGCCGCTCTTCGGGGAGGTACCCGGCGCGGTAGGCGGCGATCCGGTCGGGGAGGTCGGGGGACACGTCGGCGAGGGCGCGCTTGGCGCCGAGGGCGACGGATTCGGCGCCGCGGCGGGAGCGGACGAACGCGAGGGTCTGCACGTCCTCGACGACGAGGTCGGCGAGGAGGTCGCCGGTCTCGGCGGTGGCGGTGCGGCGGACGGGGGCGCCGCGCTCGCCGCGCAGGTCGGTGAGCGGCGGCTCCCAGAGCGCGAACGTCGCGGGGCCGCGGGGGGACGCGTCGTCCTGCACGGCGACGACGTCCAGTCCGGTGAGGCGGGACGCGGTGGTGGCGGGGTCGGAGGTGGTGGCGGACGCGAGGACGAACGTGGGGGACGCGTGGTAGCGGGCGCAGACGCGGCGGAGGCGGCGGAGGATCTGCGCGACGTGCGAGCCGAAGACGCCGCGGTAGCCGTGGGCCTCGTCGACGACGACGTAGCGGAGGCGGCGCAGGAACGACGACCAGCGGGAGTGGGACGGCAGGATCGACCGGTGCAGCATGTCGGGGTTCGTCAGCACGTAGTTGGCGTGCTGCCGGACCCAGGTGCGGTCCTCGCGGGGGGTGTCGCCGTCGTAGGTGGCGGCGCGGACGCGGGTGAGCCGCAGGGCGCGCAGGGAGCGGAGCTGGTCGGCGGCGAGCGCCTTGGTGGGCGAGAGGTAGAGGGTCGTGCCTTCGCGGTCCTCGTCGTAGACGGCGGCGACGGAGGGCAGCAGGTAGGCGAGGGATTTCCCGGACGCCGTGCCTGTGGCGATGATCACAGACCGTCCGGCGCGGGCGTGCTCGGCGGCGGCGGCCTGGTGCTCCCAGGGGGCGTCGATGCCCGCGGCGGCGAGGCGCTCCACGAGGAGCGGCGGCGCCCAGGACGGCCAGGGCGTGCGGCGGCCCTCACGTGCGGGAACGCGCTCGACGTGCGTGATGCGGTCCCGGCGCGTGGGGTCGGCCAGCAGCCGGTCCAGGGGAGATCTGTGCGCGCCCATCAGGTTTTCAGTTTGCCAGCCTGGGCAAAACTACGGGAACGCCCCGGCGCCGGTGGCCGATCCCCCCTGCCCTCGCAGCGGATCAGCAGGTCAGACGGGAGGCGCTGACTTTCGCCCGAGTGGGCGATAACGTGCGTACGCCGCGCCGGAGCGTGGTTGAATCACGGCGATGTCCCGCATGACCGGCCCCGGTCGGGGATGGCGGGACCGGATTGTGCTGCACGGCGCTGGAGGATCTGTGGACCTGAAGGTGAACGACTACACCACCGACGATGGCCTCACCGTCATCAACGTGGAGGGCGAGATCGACGTCTACACGGCGCCGAAGCTTCGCGAGAAGCTCATCGATCTGGTCAACAAGGGGAAGTTCCACCTGCTCGTGGACATGGAGAAGGTCGAGTTCCTCGACTCGACGGGCCTCGGCGTCCTGGTCGGTGGGCTGAAGCGGGTGCGCGCGCACGACGGCTCCCTGGAACTGGTGTGCACCCAGGAGCGCATCCTCAAGATCTTCCGGATCACGGGGCTGACCAAGGTGTTCGGCATCCACGACTCGATCGCCGACGCCGAGGAAAAGCGCAAGGGCGCCAAGTAGGCGAAGCGGCTGTGGAGACGGTTGAACTGTCCATCAACGCCCGGCCCGTCCATGTTCGGACCGTCCGGCTGATCGTGACCTCCGTGGCGCGCCTGAACGGGGTCGGCGAGGACATCCTGGACGAGGTCAGGCTCGCGGTCGGCGAGGCGTTCTCGCGGGCCGTGGAGGCGCACGTCCGGCACTGCCCGGACGAGCCGATCCGGCTGGAACTGACCGGCGGTGATCGGCGCTTCGAGGTCACGGTGAGCGACACGGTGCCCGGGGACGACCCGGGCGGGCTTCCGTCGGCGCCGGACGCGGACGACCTCGAGTACGGCTTCGGGGAGGGCGCGGCGGAGCTGGGACTGGCCGTCATCGCCGGCCTCGCCGACGACGTCGACATCTCCGCGACGCCGAAGGGCGTCCAGATCAGGATGAGCTGGCCGGCCGAGGCCGAAGCGAACGTCTGAGAGCCCCCGGCATCCCGAAGGCCCCGCCCCGGCGGGGCCTTCGCCATGCGCGCCCCGGTCCCGCGGCGGACGGGCGGGGCGGCGCGGATCCCGGTAATGGCGGGGGCGGGTGTCGCTCGGGGATCTTGATATGAGATCGTCTTGCCGGAAGATCGCGAATCGCCGGCGTTTGCGGGCTGATCTTAATCGGGGTTGTTGTTCGCCCTGAACGAGGTGGCGCGAGTGATTCGTGTGCGGGGTGTGCCGGATGTCCGGTGTCAAGGTTGCTTTGGAGTAAGAGGATCCTTGCCGGGGTTGACCTGCGGAGATGTGGCCGGATTTCCGGTGAAGGTCAAATTCGAGAGTAAATTCCATTGCACGATGGTGACGCTTTCGTTAAGGCTCCTGTGCCCTTCTTGATCATAAGTCGCGTGCGTAGACACGCGGCACGCGCGTTGCCGCGAGAGGCGTTCGAAATCACGACTTGCGGGGTAAGCGGTAAAGATCGACTTTGACGGTCGAGATCGCAACGCCCCTGTCGAGGAGGACGGATGTCTGGGCTTTCCCTTGCAAGCCCGGCCGGCGCTGAAGTGGATCTCGGCGGCGGCGACCTGTCCCTGGTCGTCGTCGTCGCGGTGATCGCGCTGCTGGCACTGGCCGTCGCCGCGGGACTGGTACGCGATGTGCTGGCCGCGGGTCAGGGCACCGAGAAGATGCAGGACATCGCGAAGGCGGTGCAGGTGGGCGCGGGCGCCTACCTGAAACGCCAGTTCCGCACGGTCGCGATCTTCGTGGTGCTGATCCCGCTCGTCCTGCTGCTCCTCCCCGCCGACGGGACGGGCGAGCGCATCGGGCGGTCGGTGTTCTTCGTCATCGGGGCGCTGTTCTCGGCCGTGACCGGCTTCACCGGCATGTGGCTCGCGGTGCGCGGCAACGTGCGGGTGGCGGCGGCCGCGCGGGAGGAGGGCGGCGAGCGGACGGCGATGCGGATCGCCTTCCGGACGGGCGGCGTCGCCGGGATGTTCACCGTCGGGCTGGGGCTGTTCGGCGCGGCCGTCGTCGTGCTCGCCTACCAGGGGGACGCGCCGCGGGTGCTGGAGGGGTTCGGGTTCGGCGCGGCGCTGCTGGCGATGTTCATGCGGGTCGGCGGCGGCATCTTCACCAAGGCCGCCGACGTCGGCGCCGACCTGGTGGGGAAGGTCGAGCAGGGCATCCCGGAGGACGATCCGCGCAACGCGGCGACGATCGCGGACAACGTCGGCGACAACGTCGGGGACTGCGCGGGCATGGCGGCGGACCTGTTCGAGTCGTACGCGGTGATGCTGGTCGCGGCGCTGATCCTCGGCACCACGGCGTTCGGCACGCAGGGGCTGGTGTTCCCGCTGCTCGTCCCGATGATCGGCGTGATCACGGCGGTGATCGGGATCTTCGCGGTGGCGCCGCGGGCGGGCGACCGGTCGGGGATGACGGCGATCAACCGGGGCTTCTTCATCTCCGCGCTGATCTCGGCGGTGCTGGTCGCGATCGCCGCGTTCACGTACCTGCCGGGCTCGTTCGCCGAGCTGGACGGCGTCACCAACACCGAGATCGCGGGCATGGACGCCGACCCGCGTTGGATCGCGCTCGGCGCCGTCCTCATCGGGATCGTGCTGGCCAGCGCGATCCAGCTGCTGACCGGGTACTTCACGGAGACGCACCGCAAGCCCGTCAAGGAGGTGACCGGCAGCGCCCGGACGGGCCCGGCGACGGTGATCCTGTCGGGGATCTCGCTGGGGCTGGAGTCGGCGGTCTACACGGCGCTGGTGATCGGCGGCGCGGTCTACGGGGCGTTCCTGCTCGGCTTCGGCAACACGACGGTCGCGCTGTTCGCGGTCGCGATGGCCGGGACGGGCCTGCTGACGACGGTCGGCGTGATCGTGTCGATGGACACGTTCGGTCCGGTGTCGGACAACGCGCAGGGCATCGCGGAGATGTCCGGGGACGTCCAGGGCGAGGCGGCGGGCGTGCTGGAGCGGCTCGACGCGGTCGGCAACACCACGAAGGCGATCACGAAGGGCATCGCGATCGCGACGGCGGTGCTGGCGGCGACGGCGCTGTTCGGCTCGTACCGGGAGACGGTGGTGTCGGCGCTGGACGACGCGTCGCGGGACGCCCGGGACGCGCTCGGCGACTTCCAGACGTTCAGCCTGTCGATCGACAGCCCGAACGTCCTGATCGGGCTGATCATCGGCGCCGCGGTGGTGTTCCTGTTCTCCGGCCTCGCGATCATGGCGGTCGGACGGGCGGCGGGACGGGTGGTCGTCGAGGTGCGCGAGCAGTTCCGCACCAAGCCCGGCATCATGGACTACACCGAGAAGCCCGACTACGACCGTGTCGTGGACATCTGCACCCGGGACGCGCAGCGGGAGCTGGCCACCCCGGGCCTGCTGGCGATCATGACGCCGATCGCGGTCGGGTTCGCGCTCGGGTACGCGCCGCTGGGGGCGTTCCTGGGCGGCGCGATCGCGGCCGGGGTGCTGATGGCGGTGTTCCTCGCGAACTCGGGCGGCGCCTGGGACAACGCGAAGAAGCTGGTCGAGGAGGGCGAGCTCGGCGGCAAGGGCAGCGAGGCGCACGAGGCGACGATCATCGGCGACACCGTCGGCGACCCGTTCAAGGACACCGCGGGCCCCGCGATCAACCCGCTGATCAAGGTGATGAACCTGGTGGCGCTGCTGATCGCGGACGCCGTCGTGACGTACGCGGGCAACGTCCCGCTGCGCGTCGGCGTGACGATCGGGGCGGTCCTCGTGGTGGTCGCCGCGATCGTGATCTCCAAGCGCCGGGTCGACCCGATCGCCGAACCGGCGGTCGCGGGCCCCGGGCCGTCGGTCGGCGGCGGCGGCGCCGAGGCCGTCGAGGGGCCGGTGCCGCAGGAGCCGCCGGTCGAGGCCGCTCCGCGCGTGGAGGGCGAGGAGTCGCAGGTCAACAAGGCGTGACCGCGCGGCGGGAGGGGGCCGGCCGCCGGGCCGGCCCCCTTTCGCACGGGTGCTGTCGGGAGCACGGGAAAGCGGTCGTACGCTGTACGTGGATCGCTGCACATGGATACTGCCCGGCGGTCCGGGCGCGTGTAAGAAACCGGGAGGCGTGGTGGCCGGCGGGAAGTCGACGATGTCAGGGCCCAAGGGGTTCGCCCTTGTGCTCGCCGGGATGCTCGGGATCATGGCCGTGCTGTGGGGGCTCGCCGCGCTCGTGGCGCCCTGACGCGGCCCCTCCGACGCCGCCCCCTGCCGTAGGGTGCGGGCATGCCGACCCTGATCGTGCTCCGGCACGCCAAGGCCGAGTCCGGGCTGGACAAGGCCGACATCGACCGCACGCTCGCCGACCGGGGACGCCGCGACGCCGCGGCCACCGGCGAATGGTTGCGCGCGCGCGGACTCGTCCCCGGGTACGTCCTCTGCTCCACGGCCGCGCGCACACGCGAGACCCTGCAGCACCTGGCGTTCGACGGTGCCGAGACGTCGTTCGAGTCGCGCATCTACGCCAACGACCCCGGCACGCTGCTCGACCTCGTGCGGGAGGCCCCCGAGGACGTCCCGACCGTCCTGCTGGTGGGGCACAACCCGTCCGTCCACCTGTTCGTCCACGACCTCGCCGGGGAGTCGCCGGACGCGTTCCCGACGTGCGCCCTCGCGGTCATCGACCTTCCCGGCGACTGGACGGACGTCCGCGCGGGCGCGGGCACGCTCGTCACCGTGCGCACGCCGAAGGACTGAGCGGGACGGGCGTCAGCGGCGGCCGGTCGCCGCGAACGACGCCTCGATGACCCGTCCGGCGTCGCGGCGCAGCGACCGGATCGCGTAGCGGGTGCCCGACACCTGCAGCAGCGCGTGCCGCAGCGGCGTGAACTCGTCCCGCCCGATGCCCGACTTGATCTCCGCGCGCCGCCGCCGGGTGATCGTCGAGAGGTGGTCGTCGAGGTCGGCGAGCTGCTCGCGGAGCTCCGCGACGGACGCGGCGTCCCCTTCGTCCCGCTCGTCCGGCGGGTCCTCGAGCACCGCCCCGGCCTCCTCCAGCTCGTCGGCGATCCGGTCGAGGATCTCGGGGATCGGGCCGGTGTCGACGGCCTCCTCCCGCGACATCCGCGACACCGCGATGAGGTGGTCGCGGACGCGGTGCGCGGCGCGGACGGCGGAGCGGAGACGGGCGATCAGCTCGGTGTCGGGCACCCGTTCCTGCGCCAGCCGGTCGCGGGTCTCGGCGACGGCCTCCGCGGCCCGCTCCGCGGTGACGATCACGTCGTGCGGCAGCCGCACCTGCTCGCCCGCGAGGACGTCCGCCGTGGACCGGACGAGCGCGGCGTGCGTGTCGGTGAGCCTGCCGAGCTGCACGGGCAGCCGTTCGAGGTGACCGGCGGGCCACAGCAGCCGGACGGCGAGGTAGGCGAGCAGGGTCCCGGCGACGGTGAGGGCGACGCGCTCCCCCGCGGTGCGCCAGTCGGACGGGACGGAGAAGTCGAGCAGCATCATCGCGAGCGGGGTGCCGAACAGGGCCCAGTACGCGAAGTTGACCGAACGCATGGCGAACCCGGCGAACGCGAAGAGCAGGACGATCAGCGCGACCGTGAGCTGCCCGGGCGCGAGCGTCAGCAGCACCGCCGCGACGATCGACCCGGCGGCCGTCCCGCCGACCCGCTGGACGAGCCGTTCGACCGTCTCGCCGTAGGTGGCGCGGAGGCTGAGCATCGCGGTCAGCGTCATCCAGTGGCCGTGCGACAGCCCGAGCGCGGCGGCGAGCGCCATCGACACGACGGCCGTCAGGAGGACGCGGGACACCTGCCGGAACCGGGGCGACCGGGTGGCGACGGCGGTGCGGATCCGCTCCCACGCCGTCACCGGGTGCGCCTCGGGGATGCGGGGCGGCCCGAACCCGAGCCGCAGCCCGCCCGCGGTGATGCGCCGCGCGGACGCCACCTCGCCGGCGATGCGGTCGATCGACCGGCGCACCTGCCCGATGAGCGCGACCGCGACGAGGTCCTCCTCGCCCGCGAGCCCGGCGCGGCGGACGCCCTCGGCGGCCCGCCCCATCCGGCGGACGGCCGCGGACTCCTCCCCGCCGAGCGGCGCCTCCCCGGACGTCGCGATCGCGCCCGCGAGCAGCCGCAGCCGGGCGGCGAGCGCGGAGATGGCGGTCTGCGCCTCCATCTTCCACTCGCGGTCCGGCGGGTAGTTGCGGGCGGCCTCCACGACGGCCTGCAGCGTGACGGTCTCGTGCAGGACGCGGGCGAG
The DNA here is from genome assembly GCF_040679555.1 of Spirillospora sp. NPDC052242. NCBI lineage: Bacteria > Bacillati > Actinomycetota > Actinomycetes > Streptosporangiales > Thermomonosporaceae > Spirillospora > Spirillospora sp. NPDC052242. The sequence continues at coordinate 146,233 of NZ_JBFAUZ010000013.1, read as the reverse complement.
CGCGTCGATGAGCCGTTCCGGCCGCGTGGGGTCCTCCCGCCCCCGGTCGGACCGGTACAGGCCGAACGTGGTGCGCGCGGCGGTGAGCGCCTCGGACGCGGCGCGGCGCCGCTGCTCCCAGTCGGGGAGCCGGGTGACGGCCAGCAGGTCCGGGTTCGTCAGCTCGACGGCGTCCAGCGGGGCGGGGTCGGGCGCGTCGACGTGCTCGGCGACGGCGTCGAGGGCCTCGGCGACCGCGTCGGCGGCGTCGCTCAGCGCGGTGTTCAGCGGACGGAGCCGCCGTGCGGGCCACGGCGCCAGCAGCAGCGCGGTGGTGAACGCCCCGCCGATCAGCTCGAGCAGCCCGACGTCCAGGACGACGTCCGGCTGCCGCGGCCGGACCGCGGCGAGCAGCACGGCGAGCCCGGCGGTCGGCCCGATGCGCGGCACCGCGACGCCGAGCGCGATCAGCGGCGGGACGACCGCGACGGCGAGCCACGTGTTCCCGGCCAGCAACCCCCCGATGGTGGAGCCGACGGCCACGACGACGACGGCGAGCCCCAGATCGCGTGCGCGCGCGCCGTACGGGCCCTCGGGCGTCCGCAGGGCGACCAGGTACGCGCCGAGGGCGACCATCGAGCCCTGCGCGGCGTGCCCGGTGAGCGCGCCCGCGAGCAGCGGCACGGCGACGGCGAGCGCGGCCGCGACCCCGTACCAGGGCGCCGCACTCCCCTCAGCCTGCGCGTACGCTTCGCGCGCACGCTCCCACACCGTTGCCCTCCAAGATCACCGACCGCACCACCGGCCTACCCTGGTGATCAACGGTACGAACGGTGAACGGCGACACCGCCCCGTTTCATTCCGTTAACGCCCCTCCCGTGACCCGGACCACCCCGGCCCCGGCCGCGGCCCCCGCGCGCGACCCGGTGGCGAGGACCAACGCCGCGATCGATCCGTTCACGAGCGTGTACGCGCCGGGCGACCGCAGCGCCTCGGCGAGCACGCATGTACACGGTGGCTCGCAGCCGGGCGCGAGGACCGTCCGGCGCGAGGAGCGGCGCGACCGCAGCGTGCGTACGACGGCTGCACGGAATTCGACCGGCTTGCACAGCACGCGAGGATCGTGCCGCGACTACCGGGGGGTTTGGGGGGTCGCCCCCCCAAAATCAGCAGCGTCGGCGGCTTCTACCTCTTCGCGGGAGATGCCGAGGAGGAAGACGATCGTGTCCAGGTAGGGGACGTTGACGGCGGTGTCGGCGGCCTCGCGGACGACGGGCTTGGCGTTGTAGGCGATGCCGAGGCCCGCGGCCTGGAGCATGTCGAGGTCGTTGGCGCCGTCGCCGATCGCGACGGTCTGGGCGAGGGGCACGCCGGCCTCGCGGGCGAAGCGTTCGAGGGCGGCGGCCTTGCCGGGACGGTCGATGACGCGGCCGACGACGCGGCCGGTGAGCTTGCCGTTCTCGATCTCGAGGGTGTTCGCGGCCGAGTAGTCGATGCCGAGGTCGTCGACGAGGGCGTCGGTGACCTGGGTGAACCCGCCGCTGACGATCGCGAACTTGTAGTCGAGGCGCTTGAGGGTGCGGACCATGGTGCGGGCGCCGGCGGCGAGCTTGAGCCGGTCGCGGACGTCGTCGATGGCGGCGGCGTCCAGTCCGGCGAGGAGCGCGACGCGTTCGCGGAGGGAGCCCTCGAAGTCGAGTTCGCCGCGCATGGCGGCCTCGGTGACCTTGGCGACCTCGGCGAGGCAGCCGGCGTGCTCGGCGAGCAGCTCGATGACCTCGCCCTGGATGAGGGTGGAGTCGACGTCCATGACGATCAGCCGCTTGGCGCGCCGGGACAGCCCGCCGGGCTGGACGGCGACGTCGACCTGGCGCTGCGCGGCCTCGGCGGCGAGACCGGCCCGCAGGGCGTCGGGGTCGGCGCCGGAGACGTCCATCTCGATGCAGGTGACCGGGGTGCTGGCGAGGCGCTCCATGCGGTCGATGTTGGCGCCGTGCGCGGAGATGCGGCCGGCGATCCCGGCCATCGCGGCGGGGGTGAGGGGCGCGCCGAGGACGGTGACGTGCAGCCGTCCGCGCCGCTTCGGGGTGCGCGATTCGCGGCCCGTGGAGAGTTCGACCTCCATGTCGAGGTCGCCCGCGACGCGTTCGGCGGCGTTCCACACGCTGCCGATGTCGGCGTCGGCGGAGTAGGCGACCAGCACGCCGAGGACGAGCCGGCCGCGGATCACGACCTGTTCGACGTCGACGACGGTGACCGGAAAGTCCGACAACGTCCTGAACAGTCGCGACGTCACGCCGGGGCGGTCGCGTCCGGTGAGTGTGATGAGCAGCGTGCGCTCGGCTGACCCGTCCATCGTGTGGTCCACGCTACCGGCTCGCGGCGCCGCACCCGGGTGTGACGTCCGCCATGTGAGACAGGTCAAGGCAGGAGCAGGTTGACGTCGCCGAACTCGTGCCACAGGTAACGCTCGTCGAGTGCGGCCCGGTAGACGGTGTTCAGGAGGTCGTGACCTGCGATGGCGGTGAGCATCATCAGGTGGGACGAGCGGGGCTCGTGCAGGCCGGTGAGGAGCCCGTCGACGGCGCGGACGCCCGATGCGGGGGTGACGACGTGGTCCGTCCATCCTGTGGACGCCTCGACGCGCCCGGACGCGGCGGCCGTTTCGAGGGCCCGGACGGCCGTGGTGCCGACCGCGATCACCCGTCCGCCCTCGGCGCGGACGTGCCGGACGAGCGCGGCGGTCGGGGCGGGGACGTCGTAGCGCTCGGCGTACGGGGGTTCGTGGGCCTCGGGGGACGCGACGCCGGTGTGCAGGGTGATCGGGGCGAGCAGGACGCCGCGGGACACCAGGCGCGTGACGAGTTCGGCGGTGAAGGGGCGGGCGGCGCTGGGCATCTCGGCGCCGCCGGACGCGCGGTCGTGCGCGAACACGGTCTGGTAGGCGGCGATGGGCTGGTCGCGGGGGACGTACCCGTAGCGGATGGGGGCGCCGTGGCGGCGCAGGTACGGGACGACGTCGGTGCTGAGGCGGGCGCGCCAGAGGCGGTCGGTGCGGCGGTCGACGAGGGTGAGGGTGGCGCCGCCGGGCAGCGGGATCCACTCGCCGGGGGACCCGCCCGTGTAGGGGCGGGTCGTCTTGCCGGTGAGGCGGCGCAGTTCGACGAGCCAGAGGCGGTCGTCGGCGTCCGGGACGGGGGTGGAGAAGTGCACGCCGATGCGGTCGAGGCGGACGGCGGCGGGCAGCGTCGCGGAGGTGTTGACGACGAGGAGGTCGCCGGGGCGCAGGAGGTCGGGCAGGTCGCGGAAGGCGTGGTGGGACACCTCGCCGGTGGCGCGGCGGCCGACGAGGAGGCGGACGCCGTCGCGGGGGCGGCCGCGGGCCTCGGGCGGCTCGTGGGCCTCGAGGTCGGGGGGCAGGGCGAAGTCGATGGTCTCGGGTTCGGTGGTCATGTCCGGGCCTCCAGTCGGAGTGCGGTGACGGCGCCGAGTGCGGCGATGGCGGCGAGCAGGGTCCCGGCGGCGGCGAGGCCGAGTTCGAGGCGGTCGGTGCCGAACGCGGCGACGAGGGCGCCCGCGGTCCCGACGACGACGGAGGTGCCGAGCATGTCGCCGATCTGCAGCGCGGAGGAGTTGACGCCCTGCTCGTCCTCGCCGGAGTTGTCGAGCAGCAGGACGCTGAGGCTGCCGACCGCGAGGCCCATCCCGGCGCCGCCGATGAGCCAGGCGGGGGCGGCGGCCCAGCCGGTGAGCTGGAGCGCGACGGTGACGGCGGCGATCCCGACGGTGACGCACAGGGCGCCGAGCCGCACGAAGAACGCGCGGGACCGCTTCGAGCGTCCCTGGTACTGGGACGCGGCGGACCAGCCGAGGGCGGCCACGGTGAGGACGATCCCGGCCTCGGTGGGGCCGAATCCGTGCAGGGACGTGAGGGCGAGCGGGATGAAGACGTCCGTGCCCATGAACGCACCGGACAGCAGCCCGCGGGTGAGGATGACGCTCGGCAGGCCGCGGCGCATCCGGAAGGTGCCGGCGGGCAGGAGGCGGGGCAGCCCGAACGCGAGGCCGGCGAGCCCGGCGGCGACGGCGGGGACGAGCGCCCAGCCGGGCGCGTCGAGGCCGTAGAGGAGGACGGCGGCGCCGACGGCGACGGCGACGGCCGCGACGGCCCGGCCGCCGGGGACGGACGCAGCGGAGGCCCGTTCGGGGCGTTCGGTGCCGCGCAGGGCGCGGACGAGCAGCAGGGTCGGCGGGATCACCAGGGGGATGAGCCCGAGGAACACCCACCGCCAGCCGACGTGCTCGGCGAGGACGCCGCCGGCGGCGGGGCCGAGCAGCGAGGGCAGCACCCACGCCGCCGACTCGGCCGCGAACACCCGCGACCGCAGCGATTCGGGGTAGATGCGGGCGACCACGACGTACATCGCGACCATCGCGAATCCGGTGCCGATGCCCTGGACGGCGCGTCCGACGACGAACACCCACATGGTGGGCGCGGCGCCCGCGACGGCGAGCCCGGTGACGAACGTCCCGAGTCCGATCAGGAACGGGCGCATCGGGCCGGACCGGTCGATCCAGCCGCCCGCGAGGACCGTGGACAGCAGCCCGGCGATCAGCGTGGCGCTGAACCCCCACGCGTAGAGGCCGAGGCCGTTGAGGTCGGCGGCGACGGCGGGCATGACGGTCGTGACGGCCATGGCCTCGAACGCCAGCAGGGTGACGACGAAGACGATCCCGAACGTGGGCCCGCGGTAGCCGGGGCCGAGCACGCGCGGTTCGTCCCGCGCCTTGCTGTCGTCGGGGTGCAGGGCGGTCGTCATCGGGCACCCGCCTCGTCGCCGCTGTGCAGGCCGGAAACGTGCAGGTCCGCGGCGCGGTACCGGCCGCTCGGGGGGCGGTCGGCGATCAGGCGGCGCAGGGCGGCCGCGGCCTCCTCGGGCGGCGGGGCGGCGTCGGCGTCCTCCCCGGCGGCGCGCAGCATGCCGGTGCGCATCTCGCCCGGGTCGGCCCACCACACGGCCAGGCCGGGCTCCTCGGCCGCCAGGACGTGCGAGAGCTGCTCCAGCGCGGCCTTCGACGACCCGTAGCCGCCCCACGCCGGGTAGTCCTCGACGGCGGCGTCCGAGGTGATGTTCAGGATCGCGCCGCGCCGCTCCCGCAGGGCGGGCAGGACGGCCTGGGTGAGCGCGAGCGGGGCGAGGACGTTCACGGCGTAGACGGCGGCGAGGTCGTCGATCGGCTGGTCGGCGAGCCGGGGCAGCGGCGTCGTGCCGAGCGTGGACGCGTTGTTGACGAGCAGGTCGAGCCCGCCGGCGACGGCGCGGGCGAGGTCGGCGCGGTGCGCGGGGTCGGCGACGTCGCCCGCGATCGCGGTGGCGGCGGGGCCGAGTCCGGCGGCCGCGGCGCGCAGCGCGGCCGCGTCCCGGGCGTCGACGACGAGGGTCCAGCCGTCCCGGGCGAGTTCGCGGGCGAGGGCCCGGCCGAGCCCCCGGGAGGCTCCGGTGATCAGTGCGGTCTTCATACCCGGAAACCTAGGTATCGGCGCATGTCAGGAGCATCGGGCGCGGGCCCGGAGGGGCCTCGGCAGATGGTCGTAGGTCCCCGGTCCCGCGGCCCCGGCGGGGCGGGGGCGTCCGGACACGGCCGCACCTCCTCCCGGCGGCTGATTCGCGATGACCCTGCGTGCGAGTACGGTGCTTGTCAGGCGGGCGGCGGGCGCCCGCGCGGACGCGGGGCGGGCCGCCGGAGACGGCCGGACGAGAGGGCGGGATGGGCGACGACGACGGGCGCCGCGGCGAGCAGGGCGCGACCCTGCACGCCGTCAGTTCCGCCGTGCTCGCGGTGACCCGGCACCTGTCGGTCCACGAGGTGCTCCAGGTGATCGTCCGGGCGGCGGCGCAGCTGCTGGACGCCCGCTACGCGGCGCTCGGGGTGCCCGACGACGAGGGGTCGTTCGCCGAGTTCGTCGTCGAGGGCGTCTCCGACGACGACTGGGAGCGCATCGGGCCGCTGCCGCGCCAGCACGGGATGCTGGCGGCGATGCTGCGCGACGACGCGCCGAAGCGGCTCGCCGACATCCGCCGCGAGCCCGAGTTCGAGGGCTGGCCGCACGCGCACCCCGTCCTGAAGGACTTCCTCGGCGTCCCGATCCGCGACGGCGAGGACGTGCTCGGCATCGTGTTCCTCGCCAACAGGCGGAGCCCCGGGGGCTTCACCCGGGAGGACGAGGAACTGCTGACCCTGTTCGCCGCGCACGCCGCCATCGCGATGACGAACGCCCGGCTGTACGAGCACAACCGGGAGCTGACGGTCGTCGCGGAGCGCAACCGGCTGGCGCGCGAGCTGCACGACGCGGTGGCGCAGAAGCTGTTCTCGCTGCGGCTGACGGCGCGGACGGCGTCCGCGCTCGCCGAGCGGGACGCGGCGCGGACCGTCCGGGAGCTGGAGCAGGTGGAGCGGCTCGCGGCGGAGGCGCTCGCCGAGCTGCGCGCGGTGATCAACGAGCTGCGCCCGGCGGACCTCGCGGACGGGCTCGTCCCGTCGCTGCGCAAGCACGTGGCGGTGCTCGACCGGGCGCACGAGACGTCCGTCCGGTTCAGCGGAGACGAGGCGGTCGTTCTGCCGGAGGAGCACGAGGCGGTCGCGTTCCGCATCACCCAGGAGGCGCTGTACAACGCCCTGCGGCACGCGAGGGCGCGGGAGGTGCGGGTGCGGTTGGGCACGGAGTGCGGACGGGCGGTGCTGGAGGTGTCGGACGACGGTTCGGGTTTCGACCCGGGCGACGACCCGCAGAACGGGCTGGGGCTCGCGTCGATGCGGGAGCGGGCGGTGTCGATCGGCGGGGAGCTCACGGTCTCCTCGGCGCCCGGGGCGGGCACGACCGTCCGGCTGGAGGTGCCGCTGTGACGGCTCCGGCGGGGACGGGACGGGCGGGGCGGCCGCCGATCCGGGTGCTGATCGCCGACGACCACCCGGTCGTCCGGCAGGGGCTGCGCACGTTCCTCGGCATCCAGGACGACATCGACGTCGTGGGCGAGGCCGCCGACGGCGCGTCGGCCGTGTCACTGGCCGAATCCCTCGAGCCCGATATCGTGCTGATGGACCTCAAGATGCCGGGCGCCGACGGGCTGACCGCGCTGACGGAGCTGCGGGCACGCGGGGTCTCCGCACGGGTCCTGATCCTGACGAGCGTCACGGAGCGCGGGCACGTGCTGCCCGCTGTACAGGCGGGCGCCGCCGGGTATCTCTACAAGGACGTCGACCCGCAGGCGCTCGTCCAGGCGATCCGGGCGGTGCACGACGGGCACGTCCTGTTCGCGCCCGACGCCGCCGAGGCGATGCTGGCGGAGCCGGCGTCGGTGGACGACCGCGGCCTGGCCGCGCTGACCGATCGGGAACGGGAGGTGCTCGTGCACATCGCGCGGGGAAGGTCCAACAGGGAGATCGCCCGCGCGCTCGTGGTCTCGGAGAAGACGGTCAAGACGCACGTCAGTAATCTGCTCATGAAACTGGGAGTCCAGGATCGGACGCAGGCCGCCCTTTACGCGGTCCGGCATGGTGTCGGAACGGTTGGGGAAGGCGCTCGTGACTGATACAACTCCTCTGACAGGATCGTCATCGAAACTGGTATGAACGTAGCAATCAGGTACGCAGCAGGCAGCGACATCGGGTGCAACCGGGAGAACAACGAGGACTCGGGTTACGCCGGTGCGCGGTTGATCGCGGTCGCGGACGGAATGGGCGGTTACGCCGGCGGCGAGGTCGCCAGTTCGACCGTCATCGGGTCGCTGCGCTCGCTGGACGCCGATGCGCGCGGTGACGACCTTGTCGACATGCTGGGCCGCGCCGTCGCCGAGGCCAACGAAAAGCTCCGCATCGTCCGCGAGGAACGTCCGGATCTGAGCCGGATGGGCACCACGCTCACCGCGATGCTCTGGTCGGGTTCGTCGGTCGCGCTCGCGCACATCGGCGATTCGCGCGGTTATCTCCTGCGCGACGGCGAGCTTTTCCAGATGACGCAGGACCACACCATGGACGAGCTTCTCAAGGCGGAGGCCGAGCAGTCCGGGCAGACGCCCGACCCGGCCGAGACGTCGCGGCTCTCGCACGTCCTGTACCGGGTGCTGGACGGCCGGGACGACCGGGAGCCCGACCTGCGGCTGCGCGAGGCCCGGCTCGGCGACCGGTACCTGCTGTGCTCGGACGGCCTCAGCGGGCCGGTCGACGCGCAGACGATCTACGAGGTGCTGTCGGCGGAGGCCGATCCGCAGCGCGCCGTGGACCGGCTCATCGAGCTCGCCCGCGAGAACGGCGGCCCCGACAACATCACCGCGGTCGTCGCCGACGTCATCGAGGCCGAGCACGTCACCGAGCCGGACGCCCCGCTGACGGTCGGCGCCGCGGGGAGCGCGTGATTGCGGCGTCTCGGCGCCAGGCCCCGCGGAGGGCCTGACGCCAAGACGCCGCAATGAACACCCGCGGCGGCGGTCCTGTGCCGATGCCGCGGCCCGAACCCGTGGCGCGAAGTCACGGCGGAACGTCAAAGAGCACGCACGTAGATGGCGTTTTGTCCTACTCTTGCCCCGAGGCTGTCGAGAGCGCGGTCCGCGTAACGGTCCCATCGCGGATCGTGGTCGGGGCTTGACCGGCCTCTGGGTGCACCCTGTATACGGGTCACTCACCTTTTGTCATCGACACGGAGGATCCGTTGGGGGGAGCGCCCGGGGCGGCGGTCACCGGCGCATCGCAAGGTGCACTCGGGGGAATCGTCAGCCGGACCCTCACCGCAGCGCGGCACGGCCCCGCGGGGGCGCTGCTGCGTGTTGCGGCGATGGCCGTCGCGGCCGTCGGCGCGTCATGGATCCACCGTGTCAACGACCCCGGCGTGCTCTGCCCCTTGCGGGCGCTCACCGGCATCCCGTGCCCAATCTGCGGAGGGACGACCGTGTTCATGGAGCTTGGAGCGGGCCATCCGGCCCGTGCCGTGCTCGCGAACCCGGTGATCTTCGCGGGTGCGATCGGCTTCGCCGTCGCGCCGCTGGGCCCGGGACGACGGTGGTGGGCACTCGCGCCGAGAACCCGCACGTGGGTCCTCGGAATCGCCCTCGTGGGGTCGGAGCTGTGGCAGCTCGTCCGGTTCGGTGTCCTGCCGGTTTGAGCCGGGGTGCGTCCTCGGTCAGACTTGCGGAGCCCACCGGGTCCGGCGGGCGTCACATAACCACAGGGTCAATCAATAAGGAGCAAGTGTGGGTAACCCCTACGACCCGTACGGTCAGCAGCCGGGCTACGGTCAGCAGCCGGGATACGGCCAGCAGCCGCAGCCCGGGTACGGCCAGCCCCAGCCCGGGTACGGTCAGCCCCCCGCCCAGCCGGGTTACGGCCAGCCCCCGGCGCAGCCGGGCTACGGCCAGCAGCCCGCCCAGCCCGCCGCCCAGCCCGGCTACGGCCAGCCCGCCGCGCAGCCGGGGTACGGCCAGCCGCAGCCCGGGTACGGCCAGCCCGCCGCGCAGCCCGGTTACGGGCAGCCCGCGGCGGACGTCCACCACCACCACTACGGCACCCCCGGCGGCGGCCAGCTCGCCGAGTGGGGCTCGCGCGCCGGCGCCTACATCATCGACGGCCTGATCATCGGCGCTCCGGTCGCGGTGCTGTACATCCTCGGCATGGTGCTCGCCGCCGCCGGCGACGCCGGCGTGGCGATCGGCGGCCTCCTCATCCTCCTGGGCTACCTCGCCGCGTTCGCGGCGGGCCTGTGGCTCATCTACCAGGAGGGGACCACCGGGCAGACCATCGGCAAGCGGCAGATGAACATCCGCCTCGTCAGCGCGCAGACCGGTCAGCCGATCGGCTTCGGTATGGCGTTCCTGCGGAAGATCTGCCACGCGGCCGACAGCTTCGCGTGCTACGTCGGTTACCTCTGGCCGCTGTGGGACGACCGCAAGCAGACGTTCGCCGACAAGATCTGCAACACCCTCGTCGTCCGCCACTGAGGCGCCGCGACCGAGGTTTCACGAACGGGACGTCCCCACCAGGGGCGTCCCGCTTCTGTTTCCGGGGCCGGACGGGGCGGAGGCAAGGGGCGGGGGCTACGGGACGGGGTCGAAGGCGCTGTTGCACGCGGCCACGAGCGCCCGCCGGACGGCGCCGTCCAGCAGCCGGAGCGCGTCGCCGCGGCGGTGCATCTGGTCGGCGCTGAGGCCCCGCTCGTCCATCCGGCGGGCCAGGTCGACGACCAGGGACAGCCGCCCGGCGAGGGCGGCGACGCGGTGCGCGCGCTGCGGGTAGCCGGGGGCGAGCAGGTGGTCGCCGCGCCCGGGGTCGCGCAGGTCGACGAGCGCGTCGGCGATCTCCGGGGGGACGCCGGCGAAGTCGTTCACGGTGAGGAGCGTCTCGGTGGCGTCGCGCATCGCGAGGGTGAGCCGCCGGTCGGCCTCCGCGAGGGACGGGACGTCCGGCAGGCTCGGCGACGCGTCGAGGGTGGTCCAGCGCACGCCGACGTAGGAGGAGCCGCGCCGGTCCTCGGCGGGGACGAGCCCGATCGCACGGTCGCCGAGCACCGCGACGACGGCGGCCTCGGCGTCGATCGCGGCGCGGTTGAACTCGGGCGGGCCGGTGAGGCCGAGCGGGTCGCCGGGTGCGGGGAGCGCCAGCCGCAACGCGGTCAGGCCGCCGATGCGCAGGTCGCCGAGGCCGCGGCGGAGCGTGACCTCGGCCGGCTCGCCGCCGAGGATCTGCGGTCCCGCGGCCTTCTCGACCGCGTCCACCGCCTCGTCGAGGCCGACGTTGCCGGTCAGCCAGGCGTTGCCCCACGCCACCAGTGCGGTCGCTACGTCCTTGATCATCGCCGTTCCCAACACGTCCCAATGGGCATGCGATCCACCATAAGCGTTCGCCCGGCCCGTGCCACCGGACGTAAGGCAGGTCTCTCGTCGCGGCTGCCGTCGTTTCGGGAGCCGCGCCGGTGCGGCGCCCGCCCGGCCGGCCCGGTCAAGCCCGCGGATGAAGATGGGCATTTATCCGTCTTGACGGCATTGTCGCGCGGGCCTCTCGGGCAGACACCTCGCACGTGATCGAAGGAGGTCGCCCATGCGGGCCCTGCTGAACTCGCTGAACGAGGACGAACTGGCGCTCGTCCGCGAGGCCGACGGCGGCGAACTCGCGGCGATGGACGAGGACGGGCTCGTCGACCTGCACGAACGGATCCGGCGCGCCCGGAACAAGTACGCGAAGCTGTACCGGCGCACGGCGAGCGCGCGGGTCGAGGAGTACGGCGGCCGCGGGGTCGCGCGACCGAAGAACCAGCGGAACGCGCAGCGGGCCGAGGTGTTCGAGGACGCGCTGGCCCGCGTGAGCTGGCACCTGGCGCGCGCCGCGCGGCGCAGCGCGGGCGAGCTGAAGGCGCAGCGGATCGCCGACGCGAACCCCGCCCGCGCGGCCGCCCCCGGCACCGCGCCCCCGGACGTGCGGCGGATGACCGCGCAGACCACCGCGCGGCGCCGCCCGACGAGCCACGACGCGGCGAGCAGGCAGCAGGCCGCGGCGAGCCGGGCGAAGGGGGCCCGGCGGCAGTGGAGGCGCGACGGCGGGTGACGTCGGGCGCGCGACGTCCCGCGGAAATCCGTGGAAACCCGGGGCCGCGCCGGCCCGGAGTATCGCATAGGTTCTTGTGCGGGAAACGGGATCACCGGATTGGGGACGAAGGCGCGCGATGACCGGCGAGGTACTTCAACTCCGAGGAGTCGGGGTCAGGCGCGAAGGGGCGACCCTCCTTCGCGATGTGACGTGGGACGTGAGCGAGGGCGAACGGTGGGTGATCCTCGGTCCGAACGGCGCGGGCAAGACGACGCTGCTGCAGATCGCGGCGGCGCTGCTGCATCCGAGCGAGGGCACGGCCGACGTCCTCGAGGAGCGGCTCGGCCGCACGGACGTGTCCGAGCTGCGCACCCGCATCGGGTTCGCGAGCACGGCGCTGGCGGAGAAGGTCCCGTCCGGTGAGACGGTCGTCGACCTGGTGCTGACCGCGTCGTACGCGATCCTCGGCCGCTGGCAGGAGGAGTACGACAGCACCGACGTCAGCCGCGCCGTCGGGCTGCTGGAGGCGCTCGGCTGCGCCGGGCTGCTGCGGCGCCGGTTCGACACCCTCTCGGAGGGCGAGCGCAAGCGCGTGCAGATCGCCCGCGCCCTGATGCCCGACCCGGAACTGCTGCTGCTGGACGAGCCCGCCGCGGGCCTCGACCTCGGCGGCCGCGAGGACCTCGTCGCCCGGCTCGGCGGGCTCGCCGACGACCCGGCGGCGCCCACGATGGTGATGGTGACCCACCACCTCGAGGAGGTCCCCGACGGGTTCACGCACGCGCTGCTGCTCCGCCAGGGGGAGATCATCGCGCGCGGGAAGGTCGACGAGGTGTTCACGCCCGAGCACCTGTCGGACTGCTTCGGGCTGCCGCTCGCCGTGGAGCGCCGCGACGGCCGCTGGTACGCGCGGGCCGCGCGCTGAGCCGTCCCGTCCGGTCCGGCGGCGGCCGTCCCGTGTGTCGGGTGTGTGCCCGTATGGGGGACCCGGTGCGGGGCGCCGAGCAGGCGTGTCCCTACGATCGGGGCCTCGTGGGATCGTCGGGCACTGGGATGGGACGGATTTGAACCTGCTGGAGGCGGCCGCGGTGTTCGCGGCCGGAGTCGCCGCCGGAGGCATCAACACGGTCGTCGGGTCCGGGTCGCTGATCACCTTCCCGACGCTGGTGACGCTCGGGTACCCGCCGGTGGTCGCGAACGTCTCCAACAACATCGGGCTCGTGCCGGGCGGGATGACGGGCGCCTACGGGTACCGCGCGGAGCTGGCGGGGCAGCGCGGACGGCTCCTGCGGCTGGGCAGCGCGTCCGTGATCGGCGCCGTGATCGGCGGGCTGCTGCTGCTCGGCCTGCCCGCCGAGGCGTTCCAGGTGATCGTGGTCGCGCTCATCGCCGTCGCGCTCGTCCTGGTGGTGGTGCAGCCCCGGCTGCAGGCGTGGGTGAAGCGGCGCCGCGAGGGCGACGGCGAGCAGCCCCGGCACGGCGGGCCGCTGCTGTGGGTCGCGGTGCTGCTCGCGGGCGTGTACGGCGGCTACTTCGGCGCGGCGCAGGGCATCATCCTGATCGCGGTCCTCGGCATCGCGCTGGCCGACGACCTGCAGCGCGTCAACGCGGCCAAGAACGTCCTGTCGGCGATCGTGAACGGGTCGGCGGCCGTCCTGTTCATCTCGCTGTCGATCCTCTCCGACACCGTCATCGACTGGTGGGTGGTGCTGATGATCGCGGCCGGGTCGACCGTCGGGGGGCTGCTCGGCGCGAAGGTCGGGCGCCGCATCCCGCCGCCCGTGCTGCGCGGCGTCATCGTCGCCGTCGGACTCGTCGCGATCGTGAATCTCGTACGCTGACCTGCGGTTTTCCGGGGTTTCGAGGCCCTTCGGAAGGGTTCGCGGACGCCCTCGGCGGGTATAAGTCGAATATACGTTCGACGATCGCGGAGGTGGGCGCCGATGAAGGGCGACAGGGTGGAGATCGTGATCGACGCCGGGGGCGAGGGGACGCGGACGTACGAGGTCACCGCGACCCGCGCCGGCCGCCGCGTCGAGATCGAGACGCGGCGCGGCGTCGTGGAGGTCAGCGAGGTCACCCGCACCGGCACCCCGGTCCGCACGGCACGGTTCATGTCCAGCCGCGTGCTGGCCCTCGTCGAGTACCCGATCGCCGACGAGTCCCCCGCCGACGGCGACGCCCCGTCCTAGGGGTCCCGCCGGTGGCCGGTGGTCAGCCGAGCGGGCGGACCTGGAGCGTGCCGTTCTCGGTCACGCGCGACTCGAACGCCGGCTGCCGTCCGGTGGCCGGGCCGTGCACGACCGAGCCGTCCCGCACGCGGAATGTGCTGCCGTGCCAGGGGCAGACGACGCACAGGTCGGCGTTGTCGTCGCTGACGATGCGGCCCTGGTGCAGCGGCCCCGCGAGGTGGCTGCAGCGGTCGGCGAGGACGTGCACCTCGTCGCCGGTGCGCAGCACGAACAGGCTGATGTAGCCGAGGCTGCGGTGGACGGGCCAGCCGTCGGGCAGCTCGTCCGCCTTGCACAGGTCGTGCCAGCCGAGCGTCACCAGGTGCGCGACCTGGTCGGCGTGGCTCGCGCCGGCGGCCTGCCGGAAGGCGAGATGCCCGCCGAGGTAGCTGCCGGCGAGCAGCACCCCGAGCCCCGCGAACCCGAGCGCGCGGCCCGCGTCGTCCCGTCCCCGGTAGCGCGCCGCGTACGACGCCGAGTACAGCGCCGTCGCGATCGCCATCCCGCCCGCGTGGACGAGCCCGACCCGCTGCTGCCCGCGGTGCAGCGCCGACCAGTCGGCGACACCGGTGAGCACGGTCGGGACCGCGCCGACGAGACCGGCCGCGACCAGCGCCTCGGACGCCCGCCGGGTGCCCGGCAGCAGGTCCAGCACGGCCGCCGACGTCCAGCAGCCCATCGGCACGTCCGTCAGCGGCGGGTGCGCCGGATGCCCGAGCGGGACGCCGTGCAGGGCGTCCTTCACCGGGCCCGGCCGAAGCACCCGCTTCACACCGGTGGACAGAACGCGGATCGTGCGGTCGAGCGCGCGGGCGTGCTCGATCCCGTCGGTGACGTCCGTGAGCCGTCCCGCCGCCTGCTGCCGGGACGCGCGCCGGAAGATGTTCCCCGCCCGTCGGTTCATGTCCCTCCTCGCGGCCTGTGATCGGGACGCTCGCCCTGAGGTTAGTTGTCGCGTTCTCATGCGGCCAACCGGGGGCGGTGGGATGTCCGTGCCGTTGCCCCGTGGTGAGGACTACCTACCTGGCGCGCGAACCGCTAAACCGTGGCCCCGTTCGGTCCGATGGGCGCGAACGGCTCAGGGCCGTCAGACCGGTGGGTCTGACGGCCCTGTCGGCCGGTTTCATGGTCAGGCCTTGTTGAAGGTGTTGCGGGCCCAGAGGTAGGAGGCGATGGCGATGGTGGTGCACCAGGTGGTGGCGATGGCGGCGCTGTTGCCGATGGGCGTGCCGAGGAGGAGGCCGCGGAGGGTTTCCATGATGGGGGTGAAGGGCTGGTATTCGGCGAACCAGCGGATGGCGGTGGGCATGGAGTCGGTGGGGACGAAGCCGGAGCCGAGGAAGGGGAGCAGGACCAGGGGCATGGGGGCGTTGCTGGCGGCTTCGGGGGTCGGGGACTTCAGGCCCAGGGCGACCGACAGCCAGGTGATGGCCAGGATGAACAGGGTGAGCAGCCCGGCCGCCGCGACCCATTCCAGGGCGGTGCCGTTGGGCCGGAATCCGATGGCGAAGGCGACCCCGACCAGGACGGCCGCGCCGAGAAGTTGCTGGACGATGCTGCCTGCGACGTGGCCGGTGAGGACGGAGGCTCGGGCGATGCGCATGGTGCGGAAGCGGGCGATGATGCCTTCGGTCATGTCGGTGGCGACCATGACGGCGGTGCCGGTGGCGGCGGTGGCGGCGGCCATGAGGAGGATTCCGGGGAGGACGTAGTTGATGTAGGCGTCGCGTCCGCCGCCGAGGCCGTTGCCGAGGGTTCCGCCGAGGACGTAGACGAAGAGCAGGAGGAGGATGACGGGGGTGATGATGAGCTGGATGGTCATGGAGGGGTAGCGGGCGATGCGCTTGAGCTGGCGGCGGGTCATGGTGGCCGAGTCGCGCAGGGCGAGGGCGGGGGTGCTCATCGGGTGGTCTCCTTCTGGCCGGTCAGGGTGAGGAACACGTCGTCGAGGTCGGGGGTGTGCACCGACAGTTCGGCCGGTTCGATGCCGGCCGCGTCCAGGCGGGCGAGCAGGTCGCGCAGGGCGCGGACGCTGCCGTCGGAGGGGACCTGGAGGGTGAGGCGGTCGTCGTCGGAGGGGTCCACGAATCCCCGGCCGAGCGTGTCCAGGGCGCGGGCGAGGGCGTCGTCGTCGGTGAACCGCAGCGACACGTGGCCGCCGGGGATGAGGCGCTTGAGTTCGTCGGCGGTGCCCTCGGCGATGAGGCGTCCGCCTTCGAGCAGGGCGATGTGGTCGGCGAGCTGGTCGGCTTCTTCGAGGTACTGGGTGGTGAGGAAGATCGTGACGCCGCCCGCGACGAGGTCGCGGACGATCTGCCACATGGAGCGGCGGCTGCGGGGGTCCAGTCCGGTGGTGGGCTCGTCCAGGAAGATCAGCCGGGGGTCGCCGACCAGGGTCATGGCCAGGTCCAGGCGGCGCTGCATGCCGCCGGAGTAGGTCGAGGCGGGCTTGCGGGCCGCGTCGACCAGGTCGAACTGCTCCAGCAGTTCGGCCGCGCGCCGCTTGCCGTCGCGGCGTGACAGGTGCCGCAGGTCGGCCATCAGCAGCAGGTTCTCTTCTCCGGTGAGGAGCTTGTCGACCGCCGAGTACTGCCCGGTGACCCCGATGGCGCCGCGGACGTCGTCGGCCTGCCGGTTCAGGTCGAACCCGGCCACCCGGACCTGGCCGGCGTCGGCGCGGGCCAGGGTGGACAGGATCTGCACGGTGGTGGTCTTCCCGGCGCCGTTCGGGCCGAGCAGGGAGAAGATCGTTCCTTCGGGGACCTGGAGGTCGATGCCGTCCAGGACGACATTCTCGCCGTTCTTGTCTCGGTAGGACTTGCGCAACCCTTCGGCCGCGATCGCAAGGTCGGTCATGGGGGCACCTCCGGGGTGGGTGGGGTCGATTGAGGGGGTCGGTCAGAGGCTGCGGGCGGTGATGTCGCCGTGGGCGGTGGTCGCGCGGATCTCCAGCCCGGCGGTCCCGTCGTTCCTCAGCGCGTTGCTCACCCGGCCGCGGCCGGTCTGGGCGTCCAGGGCGGCCGAGACACCGGCGGCGGCGCCGACCGTGATGTCGCCGGACTGGGTGGACAGGGCGACCTCGCCGCCGGTGGCCTCGGCGATGCGGATGTCGCCGCGCTGTGTGCTGATCTGCGCGGGGCCGTCCAGCCGGACGACCTCGACGTCCCCGTCGAGCGCGGTCAGGCGGACGCTCGCGGCCTGGTCGATCTTGGCCTGGCCGTGGGCGCCGTCGAAGGCGACCTCGCCCAGCCGGCCCACCGCCCGGAACTCGGCGCTGGCGGCGCGGGCCTCGACCCGGGAACCGGCGGGGAGCTTGACCGTGATCTCCACCGACCCGGAACGGCCGAAGTACTGGTTGCCGGCCGCCGGGGCCTCGACGCGCAGGACGCCGTCGGCGAACTCGACCGTGGTCTGCTCGGCGGCCTTCACGTCCCGGCCCCGGGAGGGGTCGGCGGGCCGGACCTCGACCTGCGTGTCGGTCCGGTCGGCGGCGATCATCTGCAGCCGCCCGGCCGGGACGTTCACCACGGTCGCGATCGGGGCGGGGGTCTGGAACGTGTTCATCGTGCTTCTCCCTTGCGGTTCGCCTTGCGGCTTGTTGCTTGTTTCCGACAACGCAAAAGCTACGTTGCCTTCACTGATCCCGCAACAAGATCTTTGCATCAAAACAGCGATATCGCAGGTCAGAGGAAGAATTTCGTTGCACTGACTCCTGCATGGAACGCAACATGCGACGCTCGCGCGTTGCAATAGTCTGTGCGTGAACGCTAAGGTGCGGGTATCGGAACGACACGAAGGGGGTCGGGATGCCGGGAGGCAGGCTCACTCAGCAGGACCGCCAGCAGATCGCACTCGGGCTGGCCGACGGCCTCGCCTACGCCGAGATCGCCAGACGTCTCGACCGGCCCACCTCCACGATCACGCGTGAGGTGATGCGCAACGGCGGGCCCGCCGGGTACCGCGCCGACCTGGCGCATCGCGCGACCGAGCGCCGCACCCGCCAGCGCAGGCCCTCGTCGAGCAGAGCGGCGGGGACGGCCGCGCAGCCGGACGGGCGCGACGGGGAGGCCCTGAAGGAGTACGAGGAGAGGTTCACCGACGTCCTCATGGAGTCGGGCCTGTCCAACAAGATGATGGCCCGGGTGCTGGTCTGCCTCTACACGACCGATTCCGGCAGCCTCACCGCCGCCGAGCTCGTCGAGCGGCTGCAGGTCAGCCCGGCGTCCATCTCCAAGACGGTCAAGTACCTCGAGAGCCAGAACCTCATCCGCCGGATCCGGGGCGAGGGGCGGCGCGAGCGCTACGCCGTCGACAACGAGGTCTGGTACCAGTCGATGCTCGGCAGCGCGCGGTCCCTCATGGCGCTCGTGGAGATCGCGCGGCAGGGGCCGCCCATCCTCGGCCCCGACAGTCCCGCCGCCGTCCGGCTGGAGAGCATCGCGCGCTTCGTCGACTTCGTCAGCGAGAGCACCCTCCGCGCCGCCGAGCAGGCCCGCGAGATCCTCTACGTCAACACCGAGACGACCTCGGACGACGGCGAGGCGGGGCCGGAGGGCGATCGCCCGGCGTCCTGAGTGCGGGGCGGGGCGTCAGCCGACGCGCTCCAGGGTGACCGGCACGCCGTTCAGCACCGCGGTGCCCGACGGCGGGTCGATCTCCCGCTCGTCGGTGACGACGTTGACGTTGACGCCCGGGTTCCGCCGCGCGACGCCCGTCCGGGTGCCGGGACGGTCGTGGCCCCAGCCGTGCGGGAGGCTGACGACGCCCGGCATGATCGTGTCGGTCGGTTCGGCGACCGCGTCGACCGAGCCGGCCCGCGACGTCACCCGGACGCCGTCGCCCGCCGCGACGCCGATGCGCGCGGCGTCGTCCGGGTGCAGGTGGAGCGTGCAGGTGTTGGAGCCGCGCACCAGTTCGGGGACGTTGTGCAGCCAGCTGTTGTTGGACCGCAGGTGGCGGCGGCCGATCAGGACGGTCCCGGTGTGCGGCCCGTCGGCCAGCGCGGCGCGGAGCCGGTCGACGTCGGCGGCGAGCGGCGGCGGGCACAGCTCGACCCGCCCGGACGCCGTGCAGAGCACCTCGCCGAGGCGGGGTTCGAGGGCGCCGAGGTCGATGCCGTGCGGGTGGTCGGTGCGGAGCCGGTCGAGGGTGAGGCCGCCGGGGACGGCGCCGAACGCGTCGCCGTACGGGCCGAGCCGCAGCATCATGTCGAGCCGCCGCTCGGTCGGGGTACCGGAGCCGGCGAGCGTCGCGCGCATCTCCTCGGGGTCGCGGCCGTGCACCGGCGACCCCGGGTGCGCGGCGGCCTTCGCCAGCGTCGACGCGATGATCGTGTCGTCGAGGGCGGCGACGTCGCCGTCCGTCCCGGACGCGAGCAGCGCGAGCCGCCCGATGATCTCCGCCTCGCTCGGCCGCCCGTCCAGCGGCACCGCGGGCGGCGAGTAGCGCGCGTAGTTCCGGACGGCGAGCGCGGAGAGCGCGATGTCGTAGTGCGGCGTCTGGACGGGACGGGGCGGGGGCAGCACGACGCTCGCGTGCCGGGTCGTCTCGTTCAGGTACGGGTCGACCGACACCATGAACTCGAGCCCGGCGAACGCGCGGTCGAGCCGCGCGGAGTTCGGCGCGGACAGCGCCGGGTTCCCGCCGATCGTGACGAGGGCCCGGACCTGCCCGTCGCCCGGCGTCTCGATCTCGTCGGCGAGCGTGGCGATCGGCAGTTCGCCGTTCACCTCGGGGAGGTCCTGGACGCGGCTGCGCCACCGGCCGGTCGTGAAGGGCTTGCGCCGCCGGTACGCGGGGACGTGCGCGGCCTTCGGGAACATCGCGCCGCCGGGGCGGTCGAGGTTGCCGGTGAGGACGTTGAGGGCGTCGACGAGCCAGCTGTTCAGCGTGCCGAACGCCTGCGTGGTGGTGCCCATGCGCCCGTAGACGGCGGCGCGCGGCGCGGCGGCCAGTTCCCGGGCGGTCCGGCGGACGACGTCGGCGGGGACGCCGGTGGCGTCCGCGACCCGTTCGGGCGCGAAGTCGGCGGCGAGGGCGCGCAGGTCGTCGAGGCCGGTGGCGCGCGGGCCGTCCGGGCTGTCCGGGAGGCCGGTCACGAGGTCCTCGGCGAACAGGGTGTGGACGAGCGCGATGAGGAAGAACCCGTCGGTGCCGGGGCGGATGAACAGGTGCTCGTCGGCGAGCGCGGCGGTCCGGGTGCGGCGCGGGTCGACGACGGTGACCTTGCCGCCGCGCGCCCTGATCGCCTTGAGCCGGCCGGGGAAGTCGGGGGCCGAGCAGACGCTCCCGTTCGATTCGAGGGGGTTCGCGCCCAGCATCAGCAGGTGGTCGGTGCGGTCCAGGTCGGGGACGGGGATCGCGAGGGGGTCGCCGAACATGTGGCCGCACGCGACGTGCTTCGGCATCTGGTCGGCGGTGCTCGCCGAGTAGAGGTTCCGCGTGCCGAGGGCCTTGACGAGCGCGCCCACGTACAGCGGCCCGGCGACCGAGTGGGCGGTCGGGTTCCCGACGTAGACGGCGACGGCGTCGCGGCCGTGCCGCTCGACCACGTCGGCGAGCCCGGCGCGCACCGCCTCGAACGCCTCGTCCCAGCTCACCGCGACGTGCTCGGTGCCCTTGCGGACGAGCGGTTCCGCGAGCCGGTCGGGGTCGCCGTCGAGGCTCCCGAGGGTCGCGCCCTTGGGGCAGACGAACCCCTTGCTGAACGGGTCCTGCTCGTCGCCGCGGACGCGGGTGACGCGGCCCGAGCCGTCCAGGGTGAGTTCGAGCCCGCAGAGGGCCTCGCAGAGCGGACAGGTGCGGAAAGCCGTGCGGTCGCCCATCGGAGCTCCAAACCGAACCGGAATCGGGTTTACATGGTGACGTACGATCCCCCGAAACGTCATGACCTAGCCGGTAATCCACACCCTGCGAACTCAGATCGGTGACCGGACACAGAACGACTATGAACGCGCACACCCTCACAGACGCCGGGTAGCTGTGGAAAGGCGAGGGCTACGAGGTCGCGGGCGAGGTCGTCCGCGGCGCCTACCGCCTGCACGGCGAGGACGACGACCTCGTGCAGCGGCGCGCCCTGTGGGAGAAGGCCCTCGGGGAGATCGACCGCGACCACTCGGTGCACAGCGCAGGACGGGCCGGGCGGCGGCGCGGGACGCCCGGTGTCGCCGCGGGCTCCGCCGGTGGTTGTGCAGGACGTGCGTCGCCACGCCGTACCGGGTCACCTGCCGATGCTGGACGCGAACCCCCTTGGGTCCAACGGCGGCGCCTGCTCGTCGGCGCCCCCGGCAAAACGCTCACTGATCACCAATACCGCCGCTGAGTGCGGCGGTATCGGTGATCACCCCGAATGGATTTCTTAGGTGTAATTGGCGAACTGGGTGTAGTCGTTCCAGATATAGCCCTTGGTGCCCGTGCAGCAGTCCGAGTGCCACCACAGGTTTCCGTGACTGTTCACGCATCGCTTGTCGACACGGAAAAGCGTGCGGTACGACCACCTGTCGATCACCGTGGACGACCCGTAATAACTGGTGTGCACTGCCGCGCCGCCGGGCTCGATGACCCGCCTCATGTGCGGTGTCCAGTTCTGACACCCGGCCGCCAGAGGGGCGGCGGCGGCCTTCTCGTTCGCCGTTGCGCTTGGAATGGCGAACGTCACAGGTGCCCAACCCACGGTAAGTGCCACGGCCGCCATGGACGCGATTCGCTTGCTCTTCGCCCGCATTTCTAACTCCCTTCGGGGATCTTGAACATATTGATCATCAGCGTGCCGTGATCTTCTGTCAAGCCCCATTTGGAGGTTTATTTCGATGGCCCGTGGTCGCCCCGGCATTGTCGCGGTCAACGACAGGCGCCGATCGGCAAGTTGTGCCAAATCGCGCCGTGCGGGGGACGGCGGCGCTGCGTGCGGGCGGACGACCTCCGGCGCGCGGGATGTCGGGTGCCCACGCGGGACGGTCGGCCCATGCGTCCTCGGTTCGGGCGGGGAGGGCGACATGCGAACGCGGTCCCCGTCCATCGGGAACCGCGTTCGTCGTTCGCGACTCGGGGACCGCGTGCCCGCGGTCCGCCGATCTACCGGCTCATCTTTGACGCATCGCGCTGGACCGGAGTGGTCAGGAGCCGTTGACGCCGAGGCCCTGCGCGACGCGGTCGCCCAGGTCCTTCTGGACGTTGCGCCAGTACTCGGCCACGCGCTTCTTCATGTCGCCCGTGACCTCGGGCGCGTTCGCGTGCAGCAGGATGTTGTGCACCATGTGGTCGCGGTCGGTCTCCCCGAGGACCTTCTCCCACAGGGCGCGCGGCTGCACGAAGTCGTCGTCCTCGCTGTGCAGCCGGTAGGCGCTGCGGACGATCTCGCCCGCGACCTCGTAGCTTTCGCCCTTCCACAGCTCCGGGTCCGCCTGCGGCCCGCCGACCGAGTTCGGCGCGTACACCGGGTCGCCGGAGTTGGAGAACGCCATCGCGCCGTCCTTGTTGTAGGTGTGGACGGGCGAGTGCGGGCGGTTCACCGGGAGCTGCAGGTAGTTCGCGCCGATCCGGTAGCGGTGGGCGTCCGGGTAGGAGAACAGCCGGCCCTGCAGCATCTTGTCGGGGGACGGGGCGATGCCGGGGACGAGGTTGGCGGGCTCGAACGCGGCCTGCTCGATCTCGGCGAAGTAGTTCTCCGGGTTCCGGTTCAGCGTCCACTTTCCGATGGTGATCGGCGGGTAGTCGGCGTGCGGCCACACCTTGGTGAGGTCGAACGGGTTGAACCGGTAGTCGGCCGCGTCCTCGAACGGCATGATCTGCACCTGGACGGTCCAGGACGGGTGGTCGCCGCGCTGAATCGCGGTGTAAAGGTCGCGGATGTGGACGTCCGGGTCCTGGGCGTCGGCCTCTTCGGCGGTGAAGTTCTTGATGCCCTGGTCGGTCTTGAAGTGGTACTTCACCCAGAACTTCTCACCGGCGGCGTTGTACCACATGAAGGTGTGCGAGCCGTACCCGTTCATGTGCCGCCACGACGCGGGGGTGCCGCGGTCGGTCATCAGCCAGGACACCTGGTGGGCCGACTCGGGCGAGAGCGTCCAGAAGTCCCACTGCATGTTGTTGTCGCGCAGGTGGTTGTCGGCGCGGCGCTTCTGCGAGTGGATGAAGTCGGAGAACTTCTGCGGGTCCCGGATGAAGAAGACCGGGGTGTTGTTGCCGACGAGGTCGTAGTTGCCCTCCTCGGTGTAGAACTTGATCGCGAAGCCGCGCGGGTCGCGGCCCGCGTCGGCCGAGCCGAGCTCGCCCGCGACGGAGCTGAACCGCACCAGCGACTCGGTGCGGGCGCCCTTCTGAAAGAGCTTCGCGCGGGTGAACTGGCTGACGTCCTCGGTGATCTCCAGAACGCCGTACGCGCCGCCGCCCTTGGCGTGGACGACGCGCTCGGGGACGCGCTCGCGGTTGAAGTGCGCCATCTTCTGGATGAGGTAGTGGTCCTGCAGCAGCAGGGGGCCGTTCGGACCGACGGACTGGGAGTGCGCGTCGCTGGGGGCGGGGATTCCGGCGTCGGTGGTGGTGGTCGGCCTCTCGGACATGGGCGCGGTTCCTCTCTGGTGCATGGTGCTGCGCGGGGTTGACGTTCCGCTGATGGGGTTCGTGCTCGTCGAGTGCGTGGTCATCGGGGGCCGGGACGGCAGGAGGGGCACAGGCCCCAGAACGTGACGTCCGCCTCGTCGATGAGGAACCCGGAGTCGTCGACGGGCTCCAGGCAGGGCGGGTGCCCCACGGCGCAGTCGACGTCCCGGACGGCGCCGCACCGGCGGCAGACGAGGTGGTGGTGGTTGTCGCCGGTGCGGCCCTCGAACCGGGCGGGGCTGCCGGCCGGCTCGATCCGCCGCACCAGCCCGGCCGCGGTCATCGCGTGCAGGGCCTCGTACACGGCCTGCAGCGAGACGTGGCCCACCCGCTCGCGGACCCCTTCGGCGACGGCGTCGACGCCGAGGTGGTTCCCGGCGCGGACGGTCTCCAGGATCGCGACGCGGGCCGCCGTCACGCGCAGCCCGGCGCCGCGCAGTTCGGCGGCGATGCTCGGCGTCTCGGTGGCGGTCATGCGTCCCAACGTACCCTCACAAACACGAATGATTCAAGAAAACGAATCGTACAGGCTTGGAGGGGTGTCCCGGCCGCCCGGCCGGCGGTGTGCCGGATGTCTCACCTGCATCACCATTTCCTCGAAACCGCAGGTCGCGGCGCATCGCGGTGCCGGTCGCATGGCATGCTCGTCCCGTCACGGGAGCCCGAGCGGAGGCCGGTCCATGAACAAGGTGCGCGGGAACATGCGGCGGAGCAGGATCGCGGCGGCCGCCGCGGCCGGCGGGATGCTCCTCGCCTCGGCGGCGTGCGGGCTGACGGGCGGCGACACGCCCCCGGCCGCGGGCGCCACCTCCCCGGCGAGCTCGGCGCCGCCCGCCGCGCCGCCCAGCCCGGCCGAACCGGTCAAGGAACCGATCGTGCTGGCGTTCGCGGGCGACAGCCACTTCCACGACCACCTCCGCGCCCGCCTTCAGAATCCGAAGACGGCGCTCGGCCCGACCGCGGCGACCCTCCGCAAGGCCGACCTCGCGATGGTGAACCTGGAGACGGCGATCACCGAGGGCGGCACGAAGGCCCCGAAGACGTACGCGTTCCGCGCCCCGGCCTCGGCGTTCACCGCGCTGAAGGCCGCCGGGGTGGACGTGACGTCCATGGCGAACAACCACGGCATGGACTACGGGGTGTCCGGGCTGCGCGACTCCATGGCGGCGATCAAGAAGAGCAGGTTCCCCACCGTGGGGATCGGGATGAACGCCGCAGAGGCGTACAAGCCGTACCGGGTCACGGTGAAGGGCAACAAGATCGCGATCGTCGGCGCCACCCAGGTCCTCGACGACCACCTCATCGAGGAGTGGACGGCGACCGACACCAAGCCCGGGCTCGCGTCCGCCAAGGACGTTCCCCGGATGGTGCAGGCCGTGAAGGAGGCCGCGGAGGGCTCCGACCTCGTCATCGTCCACCTGCACTGGGGGCAGGAGCTCAACCCCTGCCCGCTGCCGCGCCAGAAGACGCTCGCCCAGGAGCTCACCGCCGCGGGCGCCGACATCATCGTCGGCGGCCACGCCCACATCCCGCTGGGCGGCGGCTACATGGACAACGGCGCCTACATCCACTACGGCATGGGGAACTTCCTGTTCTCCTCCGCCCGGGGCCAGAGCGCGCGCTCCGGCATCCTGGCGCTGCGGGTGGAGGACGGCAAGGTCACCAAGGACAAGTGGATGCCCGTCCGCATCGAGGGCGGCGTCCCGATCCCGCTCAAGGGCGCGGCGGCGCAGGCCGAGGTGAAGCGCTGGAACGGCCTGCGCGAGTGCACCGGCCTGAACGCCGAGCCCGTCGCGACCCCCTGACCGGAGCCCCGGCGCCGCGACGCCCCGGGCCTGCCGCCGTCCGCACGGGTCAGGCCCGGCTGGACGCGCGCCGCCGCAGCACCTCGAGGACCCGTTCGGCCCACCGGATGTTCTCCTGCTCGAACGCGATCCCGCCGAGCAGCGTCAGGTACGGGCCGACGCGCTCGGCGTGCGCGAGGTGCTCCTCCTCGGTGCGTCCGCCGAGCAGGATCGCGCGGAGCCGTTCGTAGCGCGCGAGCTTGGCGCGCGCGCCCTCGGCCCGTTCGGCGACGGCCCGGCGGACGGCGTCGGCGTCGCCCGCGTCGACGGCCTGCACCTGGACGAGCAGGTCGTCGCGCATCGCGCCCGGACGGGGCGGCGCGGCGGTGAAGTCGTGCAGGGCGCGGCGCCCGGCGCCGGTCAGCGCGAACAGCCGCTTGTCGGGCCGGCGCTCCTGCCGGACGACGCGGGCGGCGACGAGCCCGTCGCCCGCCATGCGGTCGAGCTCGCGGTAGAGCTGCTGCGGCGTGGCCATCCAGAAGTTCGCGACCGAGGAGTCGAAGATCTTGGCGAGGTCGTAGCCGGACGCCTCGCCCTCCAGCAGCGCGGCCAGGATCGCGTGTCGCAGTGCCATGCCCGCCAACCTACCAACCACGTTGACTATGCAACGAGTTGTCTACTCGGTAGTGTCGTCCGCACCTAGTAAACGAGTTGGGTATGGAGGTGCGGCATGCACGCGTTCCGGAAGGCCGTGGAGGCGGGCGACGTCGACGGCGCGATCGCGCTGCTGGCCGACGACGTCGTGTTCGTCAGCCCGGTCGCGCACAAGCCCTACGAGGGCAAGGCGATCACGGGCGCGATCCTGCGGGGCGTCTTCCGCGTGTTCGAGGACTTCCGGTACGTGGGCGAGCTGGAGGGCGCGGACGGCCGGGAGCACGCGCTCGTGTTCAAGACCCGCGTCGGCGACCGGGAACTGGACGGCTGCGACTTCATCCGGCACGACGCGCAGGGGAAGATCGCCGAGTTCATGGTGATGGTGCGGCCGCTGTCGGGCGCGAACGCCCTCGCCGAGGCGATGGGCGCCCAGTTCGACCGCATCGAGCGCGAGGCCCGCGGCGGCTGAGCCCGCCGCCCGGCCCTGCGGTGCTCCCCGCGGCGTTCCCCCGCGCGGGTGAGGGTCCGGGTACCCGCGAGGGACGTGCCCGAAGGGGCGCGGTGGCGAGCATGGAGGCGTCCTGACCAGCGCCCCCGGGAGGCCCCATGACCGCCACCGCCCAGCCCGCGACCGTCCGGCCCGACGCGGGCCGTCCCGCCCGACGCGGCACCGCCCGGCCCGTGCCGCGGTGGGCCGAACGGGTCGCGCACCTCGTGCCGCTGACCGTCCTGCCGTCCGGGCTCTGGCGGATCGCGCTCGGCCTCGGCGTGCCGCTCGGCTTCGCCGAGGGCAGCGACATGACCGACTTCCCGCACCCGGTCGGCACCCCGTACGTGTTCGCGCTGAGCGTCCTGTCGGAGTGCCTCGCGCTGCTCACGCTCGGCCTGGTGCGGCCGTGGGGCGAGGTGTTCCCCCGGTGGATCCCGCTGGTCGGCGGGCGCCGCGTGCCGGTGGCGTTCGCGGTCGGCGCGGCGTCGCTCGGCGCGGTCGCGGTGACGCTGATCGGGTTCGCGGCGGCCGCGAACTGGACGGACGCGATGGCGGCGCCGGAGGCCCCGGAGGGCGCGGCGGCCTGGCTGATGACGCTCGCGTACGCGCCGTTCCTCGCCTGGGGGCCGCTGCTCGCGGTCGTCACCGTCCACTACTTCATGCGCCGCGTCCGGGACGGCGCGGACGGCACGGACGGCACGGGCGGCGGGGCCGCCTGACGTCGGCCGGTTCGGGGGCGAGGCGGCCGGCGACGACGACGCCGTAGAGCAGGTGGTCGAGCGCGATCGCCGCCCGCCACGTCGCGCGGCGGTGCGGGGAGTGCTCGACGCCGAGGACGGGAGCGACGACCAGCTCGTAGCCGAGCCAGACCGCCAGCCCGTACGCGGGACCGGACAGGCGGTGGCCGCGGACCCGGTCCGGCAGCAGGCCGAAAAGCGCGCCGCCGCCCGCCCCGTAAACCCAGTGGAACACTTCGGTCAACGCTTCGCGCTGCCGTTCCGACAATTGCCTGACCCGTTCCGAGGCGTGCTCTTCGACAATGGCCGCCGGCGGGCTCGTCTGCCGCGGCACGGCCGCCGCCGTGACCGTGCGCAGCCCGGTCATCGCCATGGCCGCGACCCCGCCGCGGGCGCCCGCCCGTACGACGCTTCCGTACCGCCGCCGCCTGCGCCTTCCCATCCCGGCCCTCCGGACTGCCGCGTTCCGCGCACCGCGATTACAGCACGGCCGCGCGCCGGCCGGTAGGTGACGCCGTCACTTATCGGCGGGCGCCACTTACCTGGACCGACGGCCCGTTGATAGACCCGGAAAAGGACGTGCGGAGCGTTCCGGGCATGGGAGAGAGGCGATGGCGGCGACCGGTTTCGAGAGCGTGCGGGCGGTGGCCGACGCCATTCTGTACGAGGGCTACCTGCTCTACCCGTACCGCCGCTCGTCGGGCAAGAACCGGGTCCGCTGGCAGTTCGGGGTGCTCACGCCGCGCTCGTGGGCGGACGCGCACGGGCTCGACGACACGGGCGTCGCCGGGGCCGCCGAGTCGTGGTGGCAGCAGACCGAATGCCTGCTGGAGGCCCCCGCCGACGCCGCGATCACCTGCCGGCTGCGGTTCCTGCAGGTCCAGCGCCGGACGGTCGAGCGCCGCCGCCCCGACGGGACGTTCGAGGACGTCGCCGC
This sequence comes from Spirillospora sp. NPDC052242, assembly GCF_040679555.1. NCBI lineage: Bacteria > Bacillati > Actinomycetota > Actinomycetes > Streptosporangiales > Thermomonosporaceae > Spirillospora > Spirillospora sp. NPDC052242. The sequence goes on along the minus strand of NZ_JBFAUZ010000013.1, from coordinate 118,250 downwards.
GCTCGGCGCGCACGTCCCGTTCGACGAGGCGGTCCCGCACGAGTTCGACGTCGCCGCGCCGCTGGCCGACCTGCTCGCGGGCGAGCGGCGGTTCGCCGTCCGGGCCCCGGCGGGCGAGGAGCACGAGGACGTCGCGGCGCCCGGGGACCCCGCGGGCGGCCGGGTCGTCCGGCGCCGCCTCGACGTCGACGCGGTCGTGACGATGTCCGCGTTCCGCTGCGACGCGCCGTTCCCGCTGCACCGGCTGCGGATCCGGGTCGAGAACGGGCACACCGCCGACCGGGCCGCCGCGTCCCGCGACGAGGCGCTGCGCTGGTCGCTGCTCGCCGCGCACACGATGATCGCCGCCGTCGACGGGGCGTTCGTGTCGCTGCTGGACCCGCCGCAGTGGGCCGAGCACGCCACCCGCGAGTGCGCGAACGTGCACGCGTTCCCGGTGCTCGCCGGGCCCGAGGGCGAGCGCGGGCTCGTCCTGTCGGCGCCGATCCTGCTGTACGACCACCCGCGGATCGCGCCGGAGAGCCCCGGCGACCTGCACGACGCCACGGAGATCGACGAGATCCTGTCGCTGCGGACGATGACGCTGACCGACGCGGAGAAGCGGGAGGCGCGGGCCACCGATCCCCGCGCCGCCGCGATCCTCGACCGGGTCGACGCGATGCCGCACGAGGTGTTCGAGCGGCTGCACGGCGCCGTCCGGTCCCTGAGCCCGCCGCCGAAGGCGGACGACCGGGCGGAGGACGACCCGGCGGACGGCGGGACGGTGCTGGTGGACGGCGTCGCGGTGTCGCGCGGCAGCCGGGTGCGGCTGCGCCCCCGGCCGCACGGCACGGACCCGCAGGACCGCTTCCTCGACGGCCGCGCCGCGACCGTCGAGGCCGTCCTCACCGACGTCGACGACGCCTGCCACCTCGCGGTGTCCCTCGAGGACGACCCGGCTTCCGAGCTGAACCGCTGGTACGGGCGCTTCCGGTACTTCGCGCTCGACGAGGTGGAGCCCCTCGCGGACGAGCGGAGCGCGCGGTGACGGGGCCGCGCCGGGTGCTCGTCGCGGGCATCGGCAACATCTTCCTGGGCGACGACGGCTTCGGCGTCGAGGTCGTCCGGCGGCTGGACGCGCCGGGCCTGCCGGAGAACGTGGACGTGGCCGACTACGGCATCCGCGGCGTCCACCTCGCCTACGAACTGCTCGACGGCCGCCACGACACGCTGATCATGGTCGACGCCGTCCCGCTGGACGGCGCGCGGCCCGGGGAACTGGCCGTCCTGGACGCGACCGGCGCCGGGGCGGACGCGGACGCCGGGGAGGACGCGGACGCCGGCGAGGACGCGGACGGCGCGGGCCCGTTCGGCGCTCCCCCGGTGGACGGCCACGGCATGCATCCCCTCGCGGTGCTGCGGCTGCTGCACCGGCTCGGCGGCCGGGTGGGGCGCGTGCTCGTCGTCGGGTGCCGGCCCGCGGACGTCGGGGAGCGGATGGGACTGTCCGCACCGGTGACCGCCGCGCTGGACGAGGCCGTCCGGCTGGTGGGGCGGCTCGCCCGCGAGGAGGCCGCGCGGCTCGCGACGGCGCACGACCGGGACGTCCGGCACGACCGGCACGACCCCCGCACGGACCACACCCGCAGGACCGACACGGAGGCGACCAGTGCATGAAATGGGAATGTGCGACGCGATCGTCGACGCCGCGCGCAGGCGCGCCAGGGGGCGCCCGGTGAGCGGCGTGAGGGTGCGCGTCGGCGGCCATCCCGTCGACCCGGACGTCATCGACCAGGGGTTCCGGCTGGCGGCCGAGGGCACGGAGATCGAGGGCGCGCGCATCGACCTGGTGATGGAGCCGCTGTCGGTGCACTGCCGGGACTGCGGCGGGACGACGCCCGTCGGGTCGGCGGCGCAGCTCGCCGCGTGCCCCGTGTGCGGCGGCGTGGACGTCGAGACCCGGGGCCGCGACGACGTGGTCCTAGAGTCGATCACCGTCGCGGCGGACGCGCCCGGCACGGCTCCCGACGCCGAGCCGGAGCCCGGGCGGGGGAGCGCGTGATGGCGATGGACGCGATCGACCTGCTCAAGCACGACCACCGGATGGTGGAGCAGCTCTTCCGCGACTTCCACGCGGCGGCGTCCGCGTCGCAGCGCAACGGCGTCATCGACATCCTCGTGCGCGAGCTGTCCAAGCACGCCGCCGTCGAGGAGCTGATCTTCTACCCGTTCGCCGGGAAGGCGCTGCGGGACGAGGCGCTGGTGCGGCGGCACCTGGCCGAGCACATGGCGGTGAAGGAGGCGCTGGCCGAGCTGGACGCCCTGGCGCGGTCGGACGGCCGGGCCGGCGGGCGCGCGGAGGAGCTGATCGAGCTGCTGCGCCGCGACGTCGAGGAGCACGTCCGCGACGAGGAGGACGTGCTCATGCCGCGCCTGCGCGACGCGGTGGACGAGGCGGCGCTGCGGGATCTCGGGCGGGCGCTGGAGAAGGCGAAGGGGACGGCGCCGACGCGCCCGCACCCGCACGCCCCGGACCGTCCCCCGGCGCTCACGGTGGCGGCCCCGGTGGCCGCCGTCTACGACCGGTTGCGCGATCGGATGCAAGGGAGGCCCCGGACATGACGCAGACGCGCGAGCGAGGCGGTACCACGGCCCCGGACGGTTTCGACGAAATCCACATCCTGTGGATATCCGAGGGGATGAGCTGCGACGGCGACACGGTGTCGGTGACGGCCGCGTCCCAGCCGGCGATCGAGGACGTCGTGAACGGGCTGATCCCGGGCCTGCCGAAGGTGAACCTGCACAACAAGGTGCTGTCGCCGACGCTCGGCGGCGAGGAGTTCCTCGCGGCGTTCCGGGCGGCGGCGCGCGGCGAGCTGGAGCCGTTCATCCTCGTCATCGAGGGGTCGATCCCCAACGAGAAGATCAACGGGGACGGCTACTGGACGTCGTTCGGCAACGACCCGGACACCGGCGAGCCGATGACGCTGAACACGTGGATCGACATGCTCGCGCCGCGCGCGTGGGCGGTCGTCGCGGCCGGGACGTGCGCGACGTACGGCGGGATCCACGCGATGGCGGGCAACCCGACCGGCTGCATGGGCCTCGCCGACTACCTCGGGTGGGACTTCCGCTCGGCGGGGGCGCTGCCGATCGTGAACGTCCCCGGCTGCCCGGTGCAGCCGGAGAACTTCATGGAGACCCTCACCTGGGTGCTGTACCACGCGGCGGGCGCCGCGCCGCCGCCCCCGCTGGACGAGCTGCTGCGCCCGCAGTGGATCTTCGGCAAGACGGTCCACGAGGGCTGCGACCGGGCCGCCTACTACGAGCAGGCCGACTTCGGCCGGGACTACAACTCGCCGAAGTGCCAGGTGAAGATCGGCTGCTGGGGCCCGGTGGTGAACTGCAACGTCACCAAGCGCGGCTGGATGGGCGGGATCGGCGGCTGCCCGAACGTCGGCGGCATCTGCATCGCCTGCACGATGCCGGGCTTCCCGGACAAGTTCATGCCGTTCATGGACCAGCCGCCCGGCGGCAGCCTCTCCTCGATGCTGATCAGGCCGTACGGGGCCTTCATCCGCCGGATGCGCGGGATCACCAACCACAGCGCGAACCGGGAACCGAAGTGGCACCACAACAAGGACGTGCTGACCAGCGGCTACGACCCGCGCTACCGCCCGTAGCGACGCCCGCGACACCGGAAAGAGGAACGACCCATGGCGCACACCGCGCAGACGAAGCCGGCGCCGGCCGGGGCGGCGGGATCCGAGCAGCTCGTCGAGATGTCGTGGGATCCGATCACCCGCATCATCGGCAACCTCGGCATCTACACGAAGATCGACTTCGCGAACCGGCGGGTGGCCGAGTGCCACAGCACGTCCTCGCTGTTCCGCGGCTACTCGGTCTTCATGAAGGGCAAGGACCCGCGGGACGCCGGGTTCATCACCTCCCGCATCTGCGGGATCTGCGGCGACAACCACACGACGTGCTCGGTGTACGCGCAGAACATGGCGTACGGCATCAAGACCCCGCCGCTGGGCGAGCTGATCCTGAACCTCGGCGAGGCCGCCGAGTACATGTTCGACCACACGCTCTTCCAGGACAACCTCGTCTTCGTCGACTACTGCGAGGCGATGGTCAAGGACACGAACCCGAGCGTGCTGCGGCGGGCCCGCGACACCGAGGCGCCGAACGCCCGCATCCACGGGTACCGGACGATCGGCGACATCATGGCGGCGTTCAACCCGTTCGAGGGCGCCCTCTACAAGGAGGCCCTCAAGGTCAGCCGCGTCACCCGCGAGATGTTCTGCCTGATGGAGGGCCGGCACGTCCACCCGTCCACGGTGTATCCGGGCGGCGTCGGGACGATGCCGGAGCCGACCGTCTTCACCGACTACCTCAGCCGGCTGCTCGGGATCATCGACTTCGTCAAGCGGGCCGTCGCGATGAACGACGACGTGTTCGACTTCTTCTACGAGGCCCTGCCCGGCTACGAGGAGGTCGGCCGCCGCCGCGTCCTGCTCGGCTGCTGGGGCGCGTTCCAGAACCCCGAGGTCGTCGACTACAGGTACGAGAACATGGAGCGCTGGGGCCGCGCGATGTACGTGACGCCCGGCATCGTCGTGGACGGCGAGCTGCTGACCACGAACCTCGTCGACATCAACCTCGGCATCCGCATCCTGCTGGGCAGCTCCTACTACGACGACTGGGTGAACGAGGACCCGTTCGTCACCCACGACCCGCTCGGCAACCCCGTCGACATGCGGCACCCCTGGAACCAGACGACGCTTCCGGCGCCGCAGAAGCGGGACTTCGACGACAAGTACAGCTGGGTGATGAGCCCGCGTTGGTTCGACAAGAACACCGGCGACCACCTGGCGCTCGACACCGGCGGCGGCCCGTATGCCCGGCTCTACACGACGGCGCTCGCCGGGATCGTCGACACGCCGTACGTGAAGTCGACCGGGCAGAGCGTGCAGATCTCCCTGCCGAAGGGCGAGGCGCTGCCCGAGACGACCCTCGAATGGCGGATCCCGCCGTGGTCGAACGCCATCGAGCGGAACCGCGCGCGCGTGTACTTCGTGGCGTACGCCGCCGCGATGGCCCTGCAGTTCGTCGAGGAGGCGCTGCAGCGCGTCCGGGCGGGCGACACGAAGGTGTTCGAGGACTTCGACGTGCCGGACGAGGCGATCGGCTGCGGCTTCCACGAGGCGGTCCGCGGCGTCCTGTCCCACCACATGGTGATCGAGAAGGGCAAGATCGCGAACTACCATCCGTACCCGCCGACGCCGTGGAACGGCAGCCCGCGCGACAGCTACGGCACGCCCGGCCCGTACGAGGACGCCGTCCAGGACATGCCGATCTTCGAGGAGAACGGCCCGGACGACTTCCGCGGCGTCGACATCATGCGGGCCGTCCGCAGCTTCGACCCGTGCCTGCCGTGCGGCGTCCACATGTACCTCGGCAAGGGGAAGAAGCTCGAGAAGCTCCACTCGCCCATGTTCGGCGCGACCCATGGCTGAGCAGCGGGACGAGCGGCGGAAGGACGACCGGCGGCGGGGCGGCGACCGGCGGCCCGGCGACCGGCGGCTCGGTGAGGGCGACGTCGCCGAGCGGCTGACCCGCATCGAGGAGGCGCTCGCCGCGCTGGAGCGGACGCCCGGCCGGACGGCGGAGAGCGCGCTCGACACGGTCGCGACCCTCGCCGAGGTCTACGGCGAGGCCCTCGCCCGCGTCATGGACCGCGCCGCGCACGACGCCCGGCTCGTCTCCGCGCTCGCCGCCGACGACCTCGTCGGGCACCTGCTCGCGCTGCACGACGTGCACCCGGCGCCCGTCGAGGAACGGGTGGCGCGCGCCCTGGCCGACATCCGCGAGCAGCTCGGCTCGCACGGCGCGGACGTCGAACTGGAACTCGACGGCATCGAGGACGGCGTCGCGCGCGTGCGGCTCCCGGACGAGCCGGGCGGCGGCTGCGGGACCTGCGGCGGCTCCGCGGGCGCCGCCGGGAGCGTCGAGGACGCGGTCCGCGACGCGGTGCTCGGCGTCGCGCCCGAACTGTCCGCGATCGAGCCGGTCCGGGCGCCGTCCGGACGCCCCGCGGCCGCCGGCCCGGGCGCGTTCGTCCCCGTCGAGTCGCTGTTCCGGACCGCGCCGCCGGCGGGAGAGCTCGCATGACCGCGCTCGAACGCCTCGTCGCCCGCGCCGCCGCGCGCCGCGACACCGGCGCCGCGGAGCGCTGCGACCTGTGCGCCGAGCCGATCCCGGACGACCACGGCGGCGGGCACGCGCACGTCCTCGACGAGCGCGGGGACGGCCTGCTGTGCGCCTGCCGCGCCTGCGCGCTGCTGTTCGAGCGGGACGCGGCGGGCCGGGACGCCGAGGGCCGCGGCCACTTCCGGCTCGTCCCCGGCCGCCGGATCCGGCTGCCCGGGGTGCCGGTGGACGGCCTGGGCGTCCCGGTCGGCCTGGCGTTCTTCGTCCGGCACGACGACGCCGGGGACGAGGGCCGGGACGGGTGGCGGGTCACCGCGCACTACCCGAGCCCGGCCGGTGCCACCCGCTGCGACGTCGACCCCGCCGCCTGGGCGGCGGCCGCCGAACGCTGCGAACCGCTGCGGTCGATGGTGCCCGAGGTCGAAGCCCTGCTCGTCCACACCGGGCTCGTCCACACCGGGCTCGTCCACACCGGCACGGCCGGACGGCACGGGCTCGCCGAGGAGCGCTGGCTCGTGCCGATCGACGACTGCTACCGCCTCGTCGCCGCCGTCCGGCAGTCCTGGAAGGGGCTGTCCGGCGGCCGCGACGTGTGGCCCGAGATCGGGCGCTTCTTCGCCGACCTCGCCGTCCGCGCGGGGGAGGGGACGGGCGCCCGTGCCGGGGAACACCCCGCCGAGAAGGGAGTGACGTGACCATGGCCGAGATCAGGGTGGGCAAGCCCCACATCAAGATCGACACGCCGTCGCACACCCGGGGCGTGCGCATGGGCAACAAGGAAGGCAACTACCGCAAGCAGGCGGGCCACCACGAGGACGGCACGGCGGACGCGCGGCGCTCGACCGGGATCAGCCCGAAGAAGCACGACGCGATCCTGCCGATCATGCCCAACCTGCCGCCCGGCTGACCGCCGGGACCGACCGAGAAGGGGAACGACGTGCGCATGTGGAAGATCGCCGCGGCCGTGGCCGCACTGGCCTGCTTCACCGTGCTGGTGAAGGAGTACCCGGCCATGAAGCGCTACATCAAGATGGAACGCATGTGACCGCGGCCGCCGCGGCCGGGGGGCGGGGCTGATGTGCCTGGGGATTCCCGGGGAGATCGTCGAGCTGCCGCGGGACGGGACGGACGTCGCGAAGGTCGACGTCGTCGGGGTGCGCCGCGCCGTGAACGTCGGCCTCCTCGACGACGAGCGGCTCGCGCCCGGCGACTGGGTGCTCGTGCACGTCGGGTTCGCGATGTCGAAGATCGACGAGGCGGAGGCCGCCGCGACCCTGGAGTTGCTGCGCGGGCTCGGCGCGGCGTACGACGACGAACTGGACGCGCTGCGCGGATCGGACATCGATCCCGGCCGGAACTGAACCGGAACCAGGAACCCGAACGGAAAGGCGCGACCATTGCGGTTCGTCGACGAGTACCGCGACGCTGAGCGGGCCCGGATGCTGTCCGGGCGCATCGCCGCCCTGTGCGAGCCGGGACGGCTCTACAAGTTCATGGAGGTGTGCGGGGGCCACACCCACACGATCTACAAGCATGGGCTCGAGGACTACCTGCCCGAGACGGTGCAGCTCGTGCACGGGCCCGGGTGCCCGGTGTGCGTGATCCCGATGGGGCGGGTGGACGACGCCATCGCGATCGCCCGCGACCACCCGGACGTGATCCTGACGTCGTTCGGCGACATGATGCGCGTCCCGGGCGGCGCGGGGTCGTTCCTGGACGCGAAGGCGGCCGGCGCCGACATCCGGATGGTGTACTCGCCGCTGGACGCGCTCAAGATCGCGAAGCGGAATCCGGAGCGGCGGGTCGTGTTCATGGCGATCGGGTTCGAGACGACCGCGCCGTCGACGGCGATGACCGTGCTGCGCGCGGCGGCGGACGGCGTCCGCAACTTCTCCGTCTTCTGCAACCACGTGACGATCATCCCGGGCATCAAGGCGATCCTGGACTCGCCGGACCTGCGGCTCGACGGGTTCCTCGGCCCCGGCCACGTCTCGACGGTGATCGGCTGCCGCCCGTACGGGTTCATCGCGGGCGACTACGGCAAGCCGCTCGTGTGCGCGGGGTTCGAGCCGCTCGACGTCCTGCAGTCGGTGCACATGCTGATGGAGCAGCTCGCCGAGGGCCGCTGCGAGGTCGAGAACCAGTACGCCCGGGTCGTCCCGTGGGACGGCAACCCGCGGGCGCTCGACGCGATCGCGACCGTCATGGAACCGCGGCCGTACTTCGAGTGGCGGGGGCTCGGGTTCATCTCGCACTCGGCGCTGCGGATGCGCGACGCCTACGCCCGCTTCGACGCCGAGCGGCTGTTCGACCTGCCGGGGGTGCGGGTCGCGGACCCGAAGGCGTGCCAGTGCGGCGAGGTGCTGAAGGGCGTCCTGAAACCGTGGGAGTGCAAGGTGTTCGGGACGGCCTGCACGCCGGAGACGCCGATCGGGACGTGCATGGTGTCGTCCGAGGGGGCGTGCGCCGCGTACTACAACTTCGGCCGGTTCACGCGGGAGCGCGTGCGGGAGGCGAGCCGGACATGACCGCGGAGACGTCCCGTGAGGAGCTGGTCCTGGAGCGCATCGAGCGCGCGCGCCGGCGGCGGCCCCGCGTCCGGGAGGAACGGGTGACGCTGGCCCACGGCGCGGGGGGAAAGGCCACGCAGACGCTCGTCGACGCCGTGTTCCTGGAGGCGTTCCGCAACCCCGCGCTGGAGACGCTCGACGACGGCGCCGTCCTGCCGGTGGACGCCGGGCGGCTCGTGTTCACGACCGACGCGCACGTCGTCTCGCCCCTGTTCTTCCCGGGCGGCGACATCGGCGAGCTGGCGGTGAACGGGACGGTCAACGACCTCGCCGTGTGCGGGGCGCGGCCGCTGTACCTGTCGGCGGGGTTCGTCCTGGAGGAGGGCTTCCCGATGGACGACCTGCGCCGCGTCGTCCGGTCGATGGCGGACGCGGCGGCGCGCGCGGGCGTCTCGGTCGTCACGGGAGACACCAAGGTCGTGGAGCGTGGCAAGGCCGACGGGTGCTTCATCACCACGTCCGGTATCGGCGTCCTCGAAGGCGCGGGCGCGCGCGCAGAGCTCGGTGCGTCGGCCGTCCGTCCGGGGGACGCGGTGCTGGTGTCGGGGCCGATCGGCGACCACGGCGTCACCGTCATGCTGGCGCGCGGCGAACTCGACCTGGAGGCCGACGTCGCGTCCGACACGGCCGCCCTGCACGGGCTCACCGCCGCGCTGCTCGACGCGGTGCCGGGCGGCGTCCGGATGATGCGGGACGCGACGCGCGGCGGGGTCGCGACGGTGCTGAACGAGATCGCGGGCGCGTCCGGGTGCGGCGTCGTGCTGGACGAGGCGGCGGTGCCGGTGCGCCCGGCGGTCGCGGGCGCGTGCGAGCTGCTCGGCATCGAGCCGCTGTACGTGGCGTGCGAGGGCCGGTTCGTCGCGGTCGTGGACGGGACGCGCGCGGACGCGGCGCTCGGCGCGCTGCGCGAGCACCCGCTCGGCGCGGGCGCCGCGGTCGTCGGGACCGTCCGGGACGACCCGCCCGGCCTGGTGCTGCTCCGGACCGCGTTCGGCGGCACCCGCATCGTCGACACGCTGGTGGGCGACCCGCTCCCCCGCATCTGCTGAGACCCCCGCGCCCCCGGCCCTGCTCGCCCGGGACACGGTCAGGAAGCGGCCGCGTCCCGGGCGGACCCCTCCCGGTCGCGGGCCGCCGCGACGACGGCCTGGCCGAGGGCGACGCCGCCGTCGTTCGGCGGGACGCGCGAGTGCGTCAGCACCCGGAACCCCGAGTCCTCCAGCCCGGACACGACGCGCTCCAGCAGCAGGACGTTCTGGAACACGCCGCCCGACAGCGCGACCGTCTCCAGGCCCGTGCGGTCGCGCAGCAGCCGGACCGCGCGGACGGCCGCCCACGCCAGCCCGTTGTGGAAGCGGGCGGCGACCGCGCCGGCGCCCGCCCCCGCGAGGACGTCGTCCACCGCGCCCCGCACCAGGTCCGTGCCCCGGATGACGAGGTCGTCGGTCACGGTCGCGCGGTAGGCGGCGCGCTCGTGCGGGTCGGCGGCCTGCTGCAGCTCGATCGCCGCCTGCCCCTCGTACCCGGCGGTGTCGCGGACGCCCGCGATCGCCGCGACCGCGTCGAACAGCCGTCCCGCGCTCGACGTCGGGGGCGCGTTCGTCCCCGACCGGGCCATCCGGACGACGTCCGCCCACCGGTCCCGGTGCCGCCCGGCGACGGGAAGCCACGGCGCCTGCTCCCCGAACGCCGCCGTCAGGTAGGCCGCCGCCATCCGCCACGGCTCCCGGACGGCCGCCGCCCCGCCCGGCATCGGCACCGCCTCCAGGTGCCCGGCGCGCCGGTAGCCCGCCAGGTCCGCGACGAGCAGCTCGCCGCCCCACAGCGTCCCGTCGTCGCCGAAGCCGAGCCCGTCGAACGCGACGCCGATGACCGGGCCGTCCGCCCCGTTGTCGGCGAGGCACGACGCGATGTGCGCGTGGTGGTGCTGGACGCCGACGAGGTCGACCCCGTCATCGAGTGCGGCGCGGTCGAGGGCGTACTTGGTCGACAGGTACTCGGGGTGCAGGTCGTGCGCGACGACCTCCGGGCGCACGCCGAACAACCGGCAGAAGTGCTCGATGCCCTCCCGGTACGACGCCAGGGTCTCGTAGTTCTCCAGGTCGCCGATATGGGGCGAGAGGAAAGCGTGGTGCGCGCGCGCCACACAGAAGGTGTTCTTCAGTTCCGCGCCGCACGCCAGCACCGGGCGCGGGAACGCCCGCGGCGCCCGCAGCGGCGCCGGGACGAACCCGCGCGAGCGCCGCACCGGCAGCGTCCGTCCGCGGAAGGACCGGACGACCGAGTCGTCGGCCCGCGCATGGATGCGGCGGTCGTGCAGCAGGAACCCGTCCGCGATGCCCGCGAGCCGCCGCAGCGCCTCGCCGTCGTCCGTCACGATCGGCTCGTCCGCCACGTTCCCGCTGGTCAGCACGATCGGACGGGCGACCCGCGCGGCGAGCAGATGGTGCAGCGGCGTGTACGGCAGCAGCACGCCCAGCTCCCGGTTCCCCGGCGCGACGGCGGCGGCGACGCGCGCGCCGCGGCGGCGCGGCGCGAGCACGATCGGCCGCGCCGGGGAGGCGAGCAGCGCCTCCGCCGCGGCGTCCGCGTGCACCAGCGCGCGGGCCGCCGCCAGGTCGGGCGCCATGACGGCGAACGGCTTGCGCTCCCGGCGCTTGCCCGCGCGCAGCCGCGCCACCGCGTCCTCCCCGTCGGCGAGCGCCGCCAGGTGGTAGCCGCCGAGGCCCTTGATCGCGACGATCCGCCCGTCCAGCAGCCACCGCGCCGCCGTCCCGACCGGATCGCCCGGCACCGCGCGCCCGTCCGCTTCGACGGCGCGCGGGACCGGGCCGCAGTCCGGGCAGCACACGGGCTGGGCGTGGAACCGGCGGTCCCGCTCGTCCCCGTACTCGCGGGCGCACGCGCCGCACATCGCGAACGCGTCCATCGTCGTGTTGCACCGGTCGTACGGGACGTCCCGGACGATCGTGAAGCGCGGCCCGCACCGCGTGCAGTTCGTGAACGCGTACCCCGCCCGCCGCCCGTCCGGGGCGAACGTCTCCGCGAGGCACGCGTCGCAGGCGGCGGTGTCGGGCGAGACGAGCGCGGCGGGCGGGCCCGCCCCCTCGCTCGGCACGATCCGGAAGCCCCGGTCGCCGCGCGGCGGCAGCGGCTCGGTGACGACGCGCTCGACGACCGCGAGCGACGGCGGCGCCGCCCGGCCGCCGAGGTCGCCGACGAACCGGGCCAGCGCCGCCGCGTCCCCCTCGACCTCCGCGAACACCCCGGACGCGTCGTTGCCCACGAACCCCGACAACCCGTACGTCCCGGCCAGCTGGTGCACGAACGGCCGGAACCCGACGCCCTGCACGGTGCCCTCGACGCGGATCCGGAGCCGCCCCCGCCCGTCCGCGCCGGTCTCTCCGGCGACGGACTCGTCCGCGCCCTTCTCGTGGAGGCTCACAGCCGGCCGTCCAGCGCCCGCTGCAGCAGCTCCCACAGCACGTGGTACACGGTCGTCTGCGCCTCCTGAATCCGATGCACCGACGCCGACGGCACCGTGAACAGGTGGTCGACCGTGCCCGCCTCCGCCATCGGACCCCCGCCGTACCCCGCGAACCCGACCGTCACCATGCCCGCGCGGCGCGCCTCCGCGAACGCCGCCAGCACGTTCGCCGAACCGCCGCTCGTCGAGAACCCCACCGCGACGTCCCCCGCGCGCCCGAACGCGGCGAGCTGCCGCGCGAACACCGCCTCGAATCCGACGTCGTTCGCGAGCGCCGTCAGCGCCGCGACGTCCCCGGTCAGGCAGGCCGCCGGGACGGGCCGGGCGCCGTGCGGCGGCCGCATGCACAGCTGCGCGAGGTCCTGCGCGTCCGTGCAGCTCCCGCCGTTGCCGAACGCGTACAGCCGCCCGCCGCCGATGACGGACGACGCGACGCGCTTCGCGCACGCCACCAGGTCGTCCGCCATCGCCTCGGCCAGCGACTCCCGCAGCGCGACGATCTCCGCCGCCTTCTCCTCCGTCGACCGGCGCACCTCGGCCAGCACCGCGTCGAGGTCCGACCCGTTGTCGTACAGGAACGGGTACAGCGTCTCGATCCCGCTCACGCGCCCTCCCTCACGGCGCCTCCCTCACAGCGCCTCCCTCACAGCGCCTCCTTCACGGCGCCTCCTTCACGGCGCCTCCACCGCGATCGCCTCCCCGGCGTGCACGAGCACGACGTCGCCCGCCCGCGCGTCGACCAGCGCCACGCTGACCTCCTCCGGGCCCGCCGCGGTGTCGACGATCGCCAGCCCGTCGCCGAGCAGCTCCCGGATCCGCACCCGCACGGCGGCGTCCGAGCACGTCACGCACACCTCGCCGTGGCACTCCGGCACGTTCCCCGCGCTCACCGGGACGTCTCCCGCCGCAGCGTCCCGGGATGCTCGAAGAACACGTGCACCAGCTCCCACAGCAGGTGGTAGACGGTCACGTGCACCTCCTTCGCGACCAGCGGGTCGGCCGTCCGGGCCCGCAGGACGTGGTCGATCGACCGGCCCGCGGCCCCGTCCATGTCGCCGTCCCCGCCGGTCAGCGCGACCGTCAGCAGCCCCATCGCGTCCGCGGCCGCGAGGCCCCGCCGGACGTTCGCGCAGCGGCCGTCGGCCGACAGCCCCAGCGCGATGTCGTCCGGCCGGGCCAGCGTCCGCAGCTGTGCCGCGAACACCTCGTCGAACCCCTCCGCCAGCGCGATCGCCGTCAGCGTGGCGACGTCCCCGGTCAGCGCGAACGCGGGCAGCGCCCGCTTGCCCACCACCACCGGATGCACGAACTCGACCGCCACGTGCTGCGCGTCCGCGCACGGGCCGCCGTTGCCGAACACGATCAGCCGCCCGCCCGCGTGGAACCGCACCGCCATCGCGTGGCAGGCCCGCGCGATCGCCTCCGCGTCGCCCGCGACCGCGCGGCCCGGCTCCGCCCGCCGGTCGAACGCCTCCCGGACGGCCGCGCCCGCCGTCACGTCCACGAGACGGCCCGCGGCTCGCGCGCGCCGCCCGGCGCCGCCGCGGCCGCCGCCCGCGCCGCCGAGTTCCAGCGCGCCAGGAACGAGGTGATCACCTCGCCGAGGTGCGCGAGCCGCGGCGCCCACGCCTCCAGGTCGGCGACGCCCTCCGGCGTCAGCTCGTACCGGCGGCGCGCCGGGCCCGCCTCCGACGGCACCCACGTCGACTCGACGAGCCGCGCCCGCTCCATGCCGCGCAGCACCCGGTACGCGTGGCCCGGCTCCACGTCCGACACCCCGAGGCAGGACAGCCGGTCGATGAGGTCGTAACCGTGCCCGGGCCGCTCGTAGATCAGGAGCAGCAGGTAGGGATGCAGGAGGCCGCGCGCCTCGCAACCGTTCATGGACATCTCCTCATGGGACGCCACGCGGGTGATCATGCTGGTGCAGGGGCACTACCCGGCGGCCGGTACGGAAAACCCCAGCGTGATCACATGGTCACGCAGGGTTTTCGTCGTCGAGGAGGCCGTGCGTCTCGGCGAGGAGCTCCAGCAGCCCGGCGTCGTCCGTCCGGGCGAAGGCGGACTCGACGGCCGCGCCCGCGGGGCCGCCCGTCAACCAGGCGACGGCCGCGCGGTCGTCCGTCCAGTACCCGCCGAGCCCGCGCCCGCCGCGACGCCACACCAGGTCGTCGCGCGCGAACTCGTGCAGGTGCCGCACGGCCGCGCCGTCCGCCCGCGCCGCCGCCTCCGCCCACGCGGCGAGGAACGGCGCGAGGTCGAGGCCGGTCGCGGCGAGCGCGCACAGCGCCGTCCCGGCGCGGGGACGCGACGGGAACCGGGCGAGCGTCCGCGTCCAGAACCCCGCGAGGAAGCCCGCGACCGCGTCCGCCTCCGGCCAGTCGCGCCACCCGGCCCCGGCGAGCTTGCCGAACACGACCTCGACGTCCGGCCGGACGAACGCGTCCTCGGCGGCCAGTTCGAGCAGGCGGGGCGCGAAGTACCGGACGTCCTCCGGCCCGCCCCACGTGTTCAGCGCCTTCGCGGCGAACCGGGACAGCTCGTCCGGTCCGAGCGCGCGCGGCGGCCGCGCGAGCAGCCGCCGCCCCTCGTCCGGGCCGACGCAGCAGGGGCAGCCGTCCAGCGCGGCCGGGCGCGGCACCCCGGCGAACGCCGCGTACAGCTCCGTGTACGGGTCCTCGCTCACGCCGGATACGGGCTGATCATCGTGTCGAAGTAGCCGTCCACGGGCTCCGCCAGGTACTCGTCGATGTTCTCCAGGAACTCGCGCAGCGGCGGGTACTGGTTGTGGAGGTCGAGGTCCTCCTGCGACCGCCACACCTCGTACAGGAAGAGCCGCCCGTCCTCGTGCTCGTGCAGGTGGTACTGCAGGTTGCCCTCCTCCCGCCGTGTAGGTTCCACGAGCGACGACAGCAGCCGCTTGACCTCGTCGGCGCGTTCGGGCTTGGGACGCAGGAAGCCGTACAGGGAGATCGGTGTTGTGTTCATGGCACGAACGTAAAAGGTGCCATGTATGTGAGGTTCAAGGCGATTCCGTGTGGGGTGGGACACATGAAGATCGGTGAGCTGTCACGCCGGACGGGCGTGAGCGTGCGGCTGCTCCGCTACTACGAGGAGCAGGGGCTCCTGGTCTCCCGCCGCACGCCCGGCGGCCACCGCAGCTACGCCGACGACGCGCCCGAGACCGTCGGGCGCATCCGGTCGCTCCTCGCGGCGGGCCTGCCCACCCGGACGATCCGCGACCTCATGCCCTGCTGGGACGGCGAGACGCTGCAGGCGTGCGTCACCGGCCACCTGCAGGGCCATCTCGACGACATCGACACGCGCATCGCCGAACTGCAACGCGCGCGGACGTCCCTGCACGGCTTCCTCACCGCCTCCGCCGACACAGCCTCCGCCGACACCGCCTCCACCGACACCGCCTCCACCGACACCGCCTCCACCGACACCGCCTCCGCGACCGCAGGCTAGGCGTCGCGGGACTCGACCTCGCCGAGTTCGAGCTCGATGAACGCGCCGATCATGGCGCGCCACACCGGCTCGGCGACGTCCGGCGACAGGCCCGCCTCCGCCGCGCGCGCCCGCGCCAGCGCGACGACCTGCTCGACGCGGTCGGGCGCGCGCACCGACCGTTCGTCCGTCTTGAACGCGGCGGCGGCCCGCACCAGCGCCTGCCGCTCGGCCAGCAGCCGCACGAGCTCGCCGTCGATGCCGTCGATGCGGGCGCGCACGTCCGCGAGGGATCCGGGGGCCTCCATCCGCCGATCATGTCACGCCGTCACGGGACGCCCATGACCGTGCGGCGGCGCCGGACGACGGGGCGGCGGGCGCGGGGGCGGCGGGCGTGCCGCGGGTGCGGCGGAATGGGGGGACAATGGCAGGGTGACCGAGATCCGCACTCCGCTCCGCCGCCGTCCCGCCCAGCGCCGCAGCGCCGAACGCGTCCAGCGGATGCTGGACGCCTGCGCGGAGATCCTCGACGAGGACGGCTACGACGGGCTGACCACGACGCGGATCGCGCAGCGCGCCGAGGTGGCGATCGGCTCGGTGTACCAGTTCTTCCCCGACAAGCGGGCGGTCGCGCAGGCCCTCGCGCAGCGGAACCTGGAGGAGTTCGGGCGGCGCATCTCCGCGCGGCTCACCGAGGGCGGCTTCGCCGACTGGTCCGACACCGTCGGCGCGATCATCGACATCTTCGTGGAGATGCACCGGACCGTTCCCGGGTTCCGGGTGCTGCGGTTCGGGGACGTCGCCGACGTGCACCTGCTCGACTCCGACGCCGACAACAACGCGGTGGTCGCCGACCGGCTCCGCACGCTGATCGTGGACACGTTCGGCGTGCGCGACACCCCCGAGCTGGCGACCGCGCTGGCCATCGCGGTGGAGGCGGGGGACGCGGTGCTGAAGCTGGCGTTCCGGCGCCGCCCGGACGGCGACCCGGTGATCGTCGCGGAGGCCGAGCGGCTCATCCACGGGTACCTCGCCGCGCACATCCGCGAGTCCTGAGCGGGCGCGTCCGGGTATGGCAGACTCCGGGCGAAACGGAAGAGGGAACGGGTGGTTCCGGTGGACGACGAGCGGTTCCAGGCACAGACGCGGCTGCTGATCCGGCAGCGCATCCGGATGATGGTGAACCAGTACGAGGTGCACGCGGAGGCGCCCGGCGGCGGCGAGGGCGAGCTGCTCGCGTTCGCGCAGCAGAAGCGGATGGCGTTCAAGGAGCAGGTCACCCTGTACTCCGACGACTCCAAGACGACGCCGATCCTCGGGTTCAAGGCCCGCAAGCGCATCGACCTGGCCTCGGCGTACGACATCACGGACGCGCACGGGCGGCCGATCGGCGTGTTCCGCAAGGACTTCAAGAAGTCGCTGCTCGCCTCCACCTGGCACCTGGAGCAGCCGGGGCTGGGCGTGGCGACCGGCAGCGAGCGCAACAAGGCGGTCGCGCTGGTGCGGCGGGTCTGGCAGTTCATCCCGTTCGTGGACGCCATCCCGTTCGCGTGGCCGTACCACTTCGACTTCCACGCGGGCGACCAGGTCGTGTTCTCGGTGGAGAAGAAGATCGGGATCCGGGACCGGTACGTCGTCGACATCCGGGACCCGCGGCTCGACCGGCGCCTGGTCATCGCGCAGGCCGTCGCGCTGGACGCCCTCCAGTCGCGGTAACGCGGGCCGCACCGGAGCGGCCGGGTTTGGGCCGGGGGTATGGATCTACCCCCGCTTTACATGTTACGAAGGCATGTAAAGCGGTGGGCGGAACCAGACCCCAGCGTCGCGACGGCGCGGCGCGTCCCCCCGAGGAGGACCCCCCGGTGAGTTCCTACGACTTCTACACCGAGCCCGTCTCCACGGACACGTGGAACGTCCCCATGGCGGGCGACACCCGCTTCACCTGGGAGTACGACGAAGGCCGCGACCGGCTGCTGAACCTGTACCAGAAGGGCAAGGACAAGCAGTGGGACGCGCAGAAGCGCATCGACTGGGACCTCGAGGTCGATCCCATCAACGTCGCGGGCCTGCCGGAGAACTTCAACCCGCTCTTCGGCTCCGACATCTGGGACAAGATGACCCAGAAGGAGAAGGACGAGTTCGGCCGGCACCAGAGCTCCTGGCTGTTCAGCCAGTTCCTGCACGGTGAGCAGGGCGCGCTGAACGTGTCCGCGCGGATCGTCCAGAGCGTCCCGGACCTCGACTCCAAGTTCTACGCCGCGACCCAGACGATGGACGAGGCGCGGCACGTCGAGCTGTACGGCAAGTTCGTCCACGAGAAGATCGGGATGTACTACCCGATCAACCAGGACCTCGCGAAGCTGCTCGCGGAGTCGCTGGAGGACAGCCGCTGGGACCTGCCCTACCTCGGCATGCAGGTCCTCATCGAGGGCCTCGCCCTCGCCGCGTTCGGGCTGTACCGCGACATGTCGACGAACTCGCTCGTCAAGCAGCTCCTCGCGTACGTCATGCAGGACGAGGCGCGGCACGTCGCGTTCGGCCGGCTCGCGCTCAAGGACTACTACGCCGAGCTCACCGACAAGGAGCGGGCCGAGCGCGAGGAATTCGTCGTCGAGGGCTGCTACCTGATGCGCGACCGGTTCAAGGCGCGCGAGGTGTTCGAACAGCTCGAACTGCCGATGGACAAGTGCATGGAGTACGTCGACAACTCCGACATGTACACGCTGTACCAGTCGCTGTTGTTCAGCCGGATCGTCCCGTGCGTCCGGGACGTCGGCCTGTGGGGCGACAAGGTGAAGAAGGCGTACGCGGACATGGGCGTCCTCGACAATGCCAAGGCCGACCTCGAGGCGCTGATGCGGCAGGACGAGGAGATCGCCGAGAAGGTCGACGAGGAGCGCTACGCCGCCGAACTGGCCGGTCGCAAGCAGGAGGTGGACGAGGCCATCACGCTCGGCGCCGCCGACTGACCGGCGGCCGGAGAAAGGCGGGGGCGTTCCGGAACGCCCCCGCTTCGGGCGTAATGTCGCTGATCCATTCTGTGGATCATTATGGTCTTCCCCAACTCGTCGCCGCATTTCCGTGCGGCCCCTCCCGGGTGTACTAGCGTGCCCGCTTGACGGTGCGCCGCACCAGCGGACGCACGAACGTTCAGGGTCGAACAACTGACATTTCCCGGGGGGAAACAATGAACCGGTCCGCCACAGGGCTGCTGCGTACCTTCGTCCTCGCGCCGGCGCTCGCGGTGCCCGCCGCCCTCGCCGCGCCCGCGGCCGCACAGACCGGCCCGGCGACCGCGCTGCTCAACGAGACGGCGGCGCAGGCCGCCCCGGTGACGCAGGCGGTGCCCGAGCCCGTCGGCTCGACGGCCGGGAAGGCCGCCGGGCTGGGCACCGGCGCCGTCGACGGGGTGCTCGGCACCGCCCGGGGGGCCGCGCCGGACCTCGGCGCCGCGGGCCTGCGGTCGTCCCACCGGGCGGCGCCCGGCACGGCGGCGCCGGCCGAGCGCGCCGCCGCGCGTCCGGTGCCGCCCGTCAAGGGGCGTCCCCCCGCGCCGACCACCGAGGAGAGCATCGTCGGCCAGACCGGGGAGGTGGTCGGCCAGGTCGTCGAGGTACTGAAGGCGGACGGCCCCGCGCAGGGGCCGTCCGGCGGGGCGAAGCCGCCGGTGCGCGGCCTGCGGTGACCACCGGCGGCACGACGGGCGGAGCGTTCTCCGGAACGTCCCGCCCGTCCGTTATAGGGCCGAGATCATCGGCTCCATACGGAGTAAAGACGATCTTGAAATGGGGTCACCCCGCGAAGTTGATCGACTTCCGAGGGCAAAAGTGCGGGTGACAAAGCCCACAAACATCGGCGTTCGGTCTTGATCTAGGCGGTACGCAACGTACGGTCTTGGACTTGTGCGGCGCTATCGAGATCCAAAGTGAAAAGAGTGACGCGCCGGACCTGAGCGACGGTGACCGGGGACCTGCCCGGCACGGCGTCGCGGGACCGGCGAACTCGCACCGCCGCACGTACCGGACGCCACATCGGCCGGCAGCCGTCGAGAACGGCGCGGGCGCGGGCGTGCAGCGGCACGCGGAGGGCGCGGAGATCGGGGACGTCGACGTCGCCCGGACGCGCCCGAGGACGGCGGTGCGACCGCCGGGCGTCCGGGGTCCTGTCCCCGAACAAAGGAATTGCCCGTGCGTGGCAAGCGTGCTCGTGTACGCATACCTCAGGTGCGCATCCGCACCCTTCTGATCGTTTCCGGGGCGGCCGTGGCCGTCCTCACGGCGGGCGCGTTCGCGTTCGTCAAGACCGGCGCCCCGGCGGGCGCGGCCCAGGCGGCGCACGGACTGCCGCAGGCCGAACCGCCCGAACCGCCCGAACCGTCCGCACCGCCCGGCGGGCGGAGCCCGGGCGTGGGCCCGTCGCCGAGCGCGAAGCCGACGGAGCCGCGCAAGCCGCGGCGGCCGGCGGCGGCGCCTGAGCGGGACGACGAGCCCGACGCCGTCGCGGCGCGGATCGCCCCGCCGAAGCCGAAGAAGACCGAGACGTCCAGGTCGGGCGGCTCCGGCGGGTCGGGCGGGTCGGGGAAGAAGGTCCTCGACTCCGGCTCCTGCAAGGCGTCCTTCTACGGCGAGGGCCAGATGACGGCCAGCGGCGAGCGCTTCGACCCGGGCGAGCTGACGGCGGCGCACAAGACGCTCCCGTTCGGCTCCAAGGTCCGCGTGACCAACAAGAGCAACGGCGAGTCGGTCGTCGTGCGCATCAACGACCGCGGCCCGTACGCGGGCGGGCGCTGCCTGGACCTGTCCGAGGCGGCGATGAAGGACATCGGCGGCACGTCCGCCGGTGTCGTCTCCGTCCGCTACGAGGTGCTCTCCCGCGGCTAACCGAGGCCGCTCGCGGCCGTGTGCCGCTCCCGTTCCACCCTGTCGCCCCGGGCGTCGCCGGACTCCGCGTCCGCGCCGTCCGGGGCGTCGGTCGTGGCGAGCCGGTCCCGGAACCAGTCGGACAGGACGCCGTCCACCCGGACGGCCTCGGTGATCGGCGGGCGCGCCTCGGTGCCGGGCTCGGCGGCGAGCGCGTGCCCCATCCGGAACGAGGCCGTCTCCACCGCCGCGCCGTGCCGCTGCAGCGCGTCCCGCAGCCCGGTCAGCTCGCCGGACGGGACGACGCGGTCCTTCGCGCCGCCGACCAGCAGCAGTTCGGCGTCCCGCGCCGCGATGTCGCCCGCGAGGGCGCCGAGGTCGAGCCGTTCGGCGAGCGCGACGGACGCGTCCGTCCACGACCGGTCGCGGCCCGCGCGCTTCTCCACCGCCCGCGCCGCCCGGGACGGCGCGACGACCGGCGCGACCGCGGCGGCCGCGGCCACGGCGACGTCCCCGCGCGCCACCGCGAGCAGCGCCGCCGCGCCCCCGGTGCTGAACCCCGCGAGCGCGACCGGCCCGTCCGGGACCGCGAGGTCGCGGCGCAGCCCGTCCACGGCCTCCGGCAGCCGCCCCGCCGCCTGCTCGACCGCCGTCCCGTACAGCCCGATACCGGACTCGTCGAGGATCGCCGCGCTGCCCAGCCCCCCGGGGAGCTGCACGGGCAGGTCCAGGTAGGCGCGCCACACCGGCACGCCCGTCAGCGGGATCGACGCGGCCAGCGCCTCCGCCGTCCGCGGCGGATCGAACCCCGGCCAGACCACCATCAACCGGACCGGACCGGACGCGACCGCGTCCACGGCGGTCGGGGGCAGCGCGACGTACCGGCCGCCTGCGACGGTGCCGTGCACGGGCCGGTTCGGACGATCGCCGCTCATCTGCGTCAGCTCCCTGCGGTGCTCGGCGGGCGGTGCCGGTCGCGTGGGTGAGGGGAGTCGCACCTCCCGTGACACCATGCTCGCAGTGCGTGGCCGGACGCGCGGCCGAATTACCCGACTTTGACCTCCAGGGTGATGAACACCTCACCGCGGGTCGCGGAACATCCGGTGAGGCCCGGGTCACAGCGGATCCGGGGGAACAAAACCCTCGGACATCACGTCATAGGTAAACGCGGGCGCCGCGGGGGCGCGCCCGCACCGAAGCCACCCGAGGGGAGCGCCAGTGGACGGAAAGCGCCGCGCGGCCGCCGCCGGCCAGGCCTGGCAGATCTACGGCGAGACGCTCGACCCGCAGGCCCCCGGCCTCTGGGAACGCACCCGCGCCGTCCCCCGGATGATCAAGGCCGTGGTCCGCGGCGACTACAAGGGCATGTCGTACGGGACGCTCGGCCTCCTCGCGCTCGGCGTCGTCTACATCCTGTCGCCGATCGACGCGATCCCCGAGATCCTGCTCGGCATCGGCCTCGTCGACGACGCGGGCGTCGCGCTCTGGCTCGCCGCCTCCCTCGTCAAGGCCGCGGGCGACTACGTCGCCTGGGAGCGCGGCGGCCGCCCCCGCGTCGTCGTCGGCGAACCCGTCGACTGACTCACGCCTCCACCGCCCCTTCCCCGACCGCCGCGAGCAGCATGATCGGGAACTCCGCGTCGGCCTGCCCGGTCGCGATCGCGAGCCACCGCCCGTCCGGTCGCGGCCACACGAGCATGCCGGAGGTGTGGGCGGAGAGCAGATCCTGCGGCTCCCTGCTCGGCGCCTCCCCCATCGTGAAGGGCGTCAGATCCACCTCGCGAGGTTCGCCCCAACGCTCCCGGAGCGCCGTGACCAGCGCGTCGTGCGCCGCCTCGATCTCTTCCTCGGCGGCCTCGACGACCTCCTCGCTCCGGTCGTCCCAGAAGTCCCGGCCGGCCTTCAGGACGCGCCAGTGGTAGCCGGGCCCGCTCCAGCCCTGCCCGCCCGTCCCGGTCTCCGTCTCCGGGAAGGGCGCCGCGAGCATCCCGTCGATGACCGCGAGCCGGTCGTCCGGGCCGCTCAACCGAGCGGGCCCAGTTCGCGCGCGAACCGCTCGGCGGCGGCCAGCATGATCGGCACCACGTCCGGGACGGTCTCGCGGGTCAGCCGTCCGGACGGGCCCGACACCGACAACGCGGTCAGCGCGGGCGCGCCCCGCAGCGGAACGGCCACGCACCGCACGCCGACCTCCTGCTCCTCGTCGTCCAGCGCGTAACCCCGCTCCCGGACGCGCGCCAGCTCGGCGATCAGCGACTCCGCGTCGGTGAACGTGTTCGGCGTGTGCGCCGCCATGCCCGTCCGCGCGAGGATCTCCCGCACCTTCGCCTCCGGCAGCTGCGACAGCAGCGCCTTCCCGACCCCCGTGCAGTGCGGCTGCACCCGCCGCCCGACCTCGGTGAACATTCGCATCGAGTGCCGCGACGGCACCTGCGCGACGTACACGGCCTCGTCCCCCTCCAGGACCGCCATGTTCGCCGTCTCGCCGACCTCGTCCACCAGCCGCGACAGCACCGGCCCCGCCCACGAGCCCAGCAACCGGCCCGCGCCCTCCCCGAGCCTGATCAGCCGCGGCCCCAGCGCGTACCGCTTCGACGGCTCCTGGCGCACGTACCCGCGGTTGACGAGCGTCCGCATCAGCCGGTAGATCGTCGGCATCGGCAGCCCCGACACCTCCGTCAGCTCCGACAGCGCCATCTCGCCGCCCGCGTCCGCCAGATGCTCCAGCAGTTCGAACGCGCGCTCCAGCGACCGCACGGACTCCGCCACCCGGCGTCTCCTCTCCCTCGCGAACCCGCCCATTCTACGGAAACCCGCTTTCGCCTTGCGAAAGATGATCTGGACGGGAGTGAAGCACGGTACTCCTGGCAATAACCCTCTACGCCCGGCGCCGTGCCGCCGACCCCCCGGGAAACCGAAAGAACGAGCGAGAAGGGAAGCCGGTGGGGCGGATCAGGACGCGCTGGATCGCGCTCATGGCGGGCACCGCACTGCCGCTGGCGCTCGCCGTCCCCGCGGCCCGCGCGGTCCCGGACGTCCGCCTGCACACCGAGGTCACCCTGCGCGGCGGCGAGACCCAGGGCCACCACTACGCGATGACCTACACCGTCCGCGTCCACGCCACCGGCGGCACCGCGCACCGCGCCGCCCTCCGCCTCACCGCCGACCGCCCCGCCTTCTGGTCCCCCCTCGACTGGGAGTGCGAGACCGCCGGCCTGCAGGAACTGCGCTGCCCACTCGGCGACCTCGGCGAACGCCCCCGCGTGCGCCGAGCGGGCCTGCAGATCCCCGTCGCGTCCGTCCACGACCGCATCGACGTCCAGGTCGTCGCCACCGCCGAGAACACCCCGCCCGACGTCACCCGCGCCGTCCTCGCCCTCACCCCCGACTGCCTCCCCACGCCGAACGACCCGCCCGCGTCCGGGCCGCGGGACGAGTGCGAAGCCCTGGTGCTTCCCGGCCCCAAGGGCGAGACCCCCGACGACACGGCATCGGACACCCCGACCGGCACCCCGTCCGGTGACGGCCCGACCGGGGGCGGGCCCGACGGCGGCCAATCCGGCGCCGAACCCGGCGGCGGCGAGGACGGCCCGGACGGCTCGTCCGGCGGCGGCCCTTCGGGTGCCGGACCCGGGCCCGATGGCGAGCCCGGCGAGGCCGGAGACGCCGGGACGACCGGTGGCGACGCGACGCCGACCGCCGGCCCGTCCGGCGGCGGAACGGGCGAGGCCGGTGGCGAGCACCCGGGTGGTGGTTCGGGCTCGGGTAGTGGGTCGGATTCGGGCGGTGGGGCGCACTCGGGTGGTGGTTCGGGCTCGGACGGTGGGTCGCACTCAGGCGATGGCTCGGGTTCGGATGACGGGTCGCACTCGGGCAGCGGATCAGGTTCAAGCGGCGGCTCCGGTTCGAGCGGCGGCTCCGGTTCGAGCGGCAGCTCGGGCTCGGGTGGCGGCTCGAGTTCGGGTCACGGGTCAGGCGGCGGGTCGGGCTCGCACTCGGATGGTGGGGCGGGTTCGTCGGGGAGTGAGTCCGGCGACGGCTCGGGTTCGGGCGGCGGGGCGAACAGTGGTTCGTCCGGGAGCGGGTCGGGTTCGGGTGGTGGGGCGAATGGCGACTCTTCTGGACATGGGCCCTCGGGGCATGAGTCCGGCGGCGGTGGTGGTGGCTCGTCCGGAGGTGGGGCGGGTGGTGAGGTGACGTCCGGGGAGGGGGCGGACGGCGGCGGGGATGTGCCTTCGGGGGCCGGGTTGCCCAGCGGGGGCGGCCATCCGGGGGCGCCGGTGCCGCCGGAGGCGCTGCCGGTGCTGCCGTTGCCGTCGCTGACGCCCACGGCGCCGGTCGTGCTGCCGCCGCCGAGCGCGCCGGCGGCCGAGGACGACGCGATGACGCTGCTGTCGCCGACGGCGCTCGGGCGGGGGGACGGCCGGGACTGGGCGATCGTGCTCGGCATCGCGGCGATCGCGGAGCTGGCGCTGGTGTGGGCGGCGGCGTGCGTGGGGCTGTGGCGGCGGCGGACGGCGTGGGTGCGGGTGGTCCGGTCCGGCGGGTGACGGCGGATCCGTGCGATGAACCCGGTCGTGCCAAATCGGGAACGGCGTCATAAGCTGGCCCGCTGACGGCCAACACCGTCTTAACGGACAGGGGATCCGGATGTCAGAAGCCACGATGCAGTGCCCGAAGTGCTCGACGAGGCTCGACACGCACGAACGCCACGGGGTCGTGATCGAGGAATGCCCGGGATGCCAGGGCGTGTTTCTCGATCGCGGCGAACTCGAGCAGTTGATCGACGCCGAGAGCCGTTACCTGGCGGAGTTGCCGGACGGGGAGAACCCGGACACGACGTATCAGGGGCGGCATCGCCGGGGGATCATGCAGCAGATCTTCTCCCGCTGATCGAAGTGCCGGGCACGGTGGGTGACCGGGTGTTTCCGTTTGTCATCGCCGTGACAAACGGGGCGTCCGCCAATGTGCCCGGCGGCTAATATCGCGCGGTGCCTACCATCGGGTAGCTTCACGATCATTCGCAGGTAGCCGGACGCCCCGCAGAGCGGCCGTCCGGGCCCACCCCTCGCGGGCGGCGCCCATCTCGTGCGGCCCGCCCGGCCCGTCCCCCCGGGAGATCATCCATGGCACTGGGCTCGCTGCTCCCCGAACTCCTGCCCGGCGGCGCCGGGCGCACCCCGCTGATCGAGCGGCTCGCGAGGTGGGCGAGAGAGAAGCCGGACGCCCCCGCCTTCACGTTCGTGGACTTCGCGCTGGACCCGTCCGGCGTCCACATCACCTACGACTGGGCCGAGACGGACCGGCGGGCGCGCGCGCTGGCGGTGCGCCTGCGGCAGGTGGCGGAGCCGGGCGACCGGGCGGCGCTGCTGCTGCCGCAGACGCTCGAGTACATGATGACGATGCTCGGCGCGCTGTACGCGCACGTGGTGGCGGTGCCGCTGTTCTCGCCGGACCTGCCGGGCCACGCGGACCGGCTGATCGGCGCGTACGCCGACGCCGAACCGGCGGTGATCGTCACGACGCGGAACGCGCTGCCGCACGTGGAGAAGTTCCTCGCGGACCACGACGTCCCGCAGCCGAAGGAGATCGTGTTCGCCGAGGAGGTCGATCCGGCGCTGGGCGAGGGCTGGACGGACGAGCCGTTCGGGTTCGACGATCTCGCGTACCTGCAGTACACGTCGGGTTCGACGCGGCGGCCCGCGGGCGTGGAGATCACCCACGGGAACGTGACGGCGAACGCGATCCAGCTCTGGTCGGGCTGGGCGCCGGAGAAGCCGGACCCGGAGCTGGTGAGCTGGCTGCCGCTGTTCCACGACATGGGCCTGATCGCGACGATGGCGCTGCCGCTGGTGCGGGGCGACCACGCGATCTACACCGATCCCGTGTCGTTCATCATGAACCCGCTGCGCTGGATGCGGCTGATCGCCGACCGGCCCGGCAAGAACGTGTACACGGCGGGCCCGAACTTCGCGTACGAGTACGTGGCGACGGCCGCGACGCCGGAGAAGATCGAGGGGCTGGACCTGTCGGGGCTGACGACGTGCCTGAACGGCGCGGAGCCGATCCGGACGTCCACGCTGTCGATGTTCGCGGAGGCGCTGGCGCCCGCGGGGCTGCGGCCGGGCGCGCAGGCGCCCGGGTACGGACTCGCGGAGGCGACGGTGTTCGTGACGGCGGCGGCGGACGACGCGCCGCCGAAGACGATCGCGGTGGACCGGGCGGCGCTGACGGGCGGTGAGCTGCGGCTCGGCGACCCGGAGTCCGACCGGACGAGCACGCTCGTGTCGTGCGGGCGGCCGTCCGGGCAGCTCGTCGCGATCGTGGACCCGGAGGCGCGGCTGGAGCAGCCGGACGGGCGGGTCGGGGAGATCTGGGTGCACGGCCCGAACACCGCGCCGGGCTACTGGCGGAACTCCGAGCGCAGCCAGGACACGTTCGGCGGCGAGCTGGCGGAGCCGGGGGAGCTGCCGGCGGGGCCGTGGATGAGGACCGGCGACTACGGCGTGGTCCACGAGGGCGAGCTGTACGTGACGGGCCGCATCAAGGACCTGATCATCGTGGACGGCCGCAACCACTACCCGCAGGACATCGAGGTCACCGCGCAGGAGGCGCACCCGGCCGTCCGTCCGGACCACGTCGCGGCGTTCGCGCTGACGGGCGCGGACACCGAGCGGCTGGTGGTCGTCGCGGAACGGAACCGGCGGGTGCCGCTGGGCCGGCTCGACCTGGACGAGGTGGAGGCGGCGGTGCGCGCGGCGGTGAACGTCGAGCACGAGATGAGCGTGCACGACTTCGTGCTGATCGAGCCGGGCGCGGTGTCCCGGACGTCCAGCGGGAAGATCGCGCGCGCGGCGACCCGGCAGCGCTACCTTGACGGCGTGCTTCCGACGACCGCGGCGAAGCTCGCGTCGCGGAAGTAACGGGTCACCTCGACACAAGGAGGACCATGCTCGCGGGGCTGGGGCGGCTCATCCACCGGCGGCGCTGGCTCAGCCTCGTCCTGATCGTGCTGCTCACCGGCGTCGCGGGCGCCTGGGGCATCGGCGTCCTCGGGAAGTTCAAGGAGGGCGGCTTCGAGGACCCGGACGCGTCCTCGACGCTCGTCGCGAAGCTCGGCGCGACGTACTTCGGCAGCACGAACCCCGACGTGATCGTCCTGTACTCCAGCGACACCATGACGGTGGACGACCCGGAGTACATGGCGAGCGTGGTGACGACGGTCGCGCGGCTGCCGGAGGCGCAGGTCGGCGAGCTGATCTCGTACTGGTCGCTGAACGGCGAGGCGGCGGAGTCGTTCGCGTCGCAGGACGGGCGCAAGACGTTCGTCGCGGTGAAGCTGGCGGGCGACACCGGCGCGGAGAAGCTGGAGAACTACGAGCTGATCAAGGACCGGCTGGACGCGCCGGGCCTCGACGCGCAGCTCGGCGGGAGCGTCCCGCTGGGGCAGGAGTTCGGTTCGCAGGTCGTCGCGGACATCGTCCGCGCGGAGATGATCACCGCCGGTCCGCTGATCGTCCTGCTGGTGATCCTGTTCGGCGCGATGGTCGCGGCGATGCTGCCGGTCGGCGTCGCGGTGTTCTCGATGATCGGCGGCTTCGCTGTCCTGCACGCGGTGACGTACATGACGGACGTGACGTCGTTCGCGCTCGAGGTCGTCACGATGATGGGCGTCGGCCTCGGCATCGACTACTCGCTGTTCGTCATCAGCCGGTTCCGTGAGGAACTCGAACGCGGCATGGCGGCGAAGGACATCCCGCCGGGCAAACCGTGGAAGAGGGAAAGGGACCGGCGCGCGCGCAGGGCCGCCAAGAAGGAGTACAAGCGGACCCTGCGCCCGGTCCGGGAGGCGGCGCTGGCCACGACGATGGCCACGGCCGGACGCACGATCATGGTGTCGGGCGTGACGGTGTCGGCCGCCCTCGCCGGGCTCCTGCTCTTCCCGCAGATGTTCCTGCGGACGATCGGGCTCGCCGGCATCGCGACCGTCATGGTCGCCGTGTTCGGCGCGACCGTCCTGCTCCCGACGCTGCTGGCCCTGCTCGGCACGCGCGTCGAGGGCGGCCGGATGCCGTGGCGGCGCCCGTCCGCCAAGCGCGCGCAGCGGGACCCAGAGAGCGGGTTCTGGTTCCGCCTCGGGCACAGCGTCATGAAGCACCCGCTGCCCTACTTCGCGGTGGTGCTCGCCATCCTGGCCGTGATGTTCCAGCCGTTCCTGAACGTCCAGTTCGGCAGCATCGACGCGCGCGTCCTGCCGCAGCACAGCCCGACCCGCACGGTCGTCGAGACGATCAAGGCGGAGTTCCCGAACGGGTCCGCCGAGCCGATCGACGTCGTCGTCTCCGGCGACCTCATCCCGCGCAACTGGTCGCCGTCCGAGGGCGACGTGATCCCGCCCTACCTGGACGACTTCCGCAAGGAGCTCGGCGAGCTGCGCGGGGTCGTCTCCGCCGAGTTCAGCGGCTACTCCGGCGAGTACGGAGGCGTGCGGATCTCGGTGACGCACCGGTACGAGCCGATGGCCGAGGAGGCGCAGGAGCTGGTCGAGATGATCCGCTCCATGCACCTCACCAAGGACGGCTACCCGATGCACATCGACGTCGGGGGCAGCACGGCCGCGCAGATGGACCTGATGGACAGCCTGATGGAGTCGCTGCCGAAGATGGCGCTCGTCGTCGGGGTCGCGACGTTCGTGCTGCTGTTCATGTTCTTCGGGTCGATCGTGCTGCCGCTGAAGGCGATCGTGATGAACGTCCTGTCGATCGGCGCGTCGTTCGGCGCGATCGTCTGGGGCTTCCAGTACGGGCACCTGGCGGACCTGCTGGACTTCACGCCGACCGGCGGCGTCGAGGCCACCAGCATGATCCTCATCCTCGCGGTCGTGTTCGGCCTGTCGATGGACTACGAGGTCTTCCTGCTCAGCCGCATCCGCGAGGAGTGGGACCTCACCCACGACAACCGCACCGCCGTCGCGTCCGGCATGCAGCACACCGGCAGCATCATCACCAGCGCGGCGCTGCTGTTCCTCGTGGTCATCGGCGCGTTCGCGTTCGCCGGGATCACCGTCGTGAAGCTGATCGGCGTCGGCATGTTCGTCGCCGTCGTCGTGGACGCGCTGCTCGTGCGGTCGCTGCTCGTCCCGGCCACGATGCGGTTCATGGGGTCGGCGAACTGGTGGCTGCCGAAGCCGCTGCGGGGCCTGCACGCGAAGATGGACCTGCGGGAGAGCAGCGGCGGCCCGCTCGCCGCCGGCCCCGTCGGCGTCGCGCCGCCGCTGCCGAAGGAGCAGCCCGTCCCGTACACGCTGCACTGGACGAAGCCCGCCGCGCCGTCGAAGCGCTCGCGGAAGGCGGGCAAGCCCGTCCGCCCGAAGCCCCCGCCCGCCCCGCCCGCGCCGTCCGCACCGGGCGTCCCGTCCGCGCCGGGGGCGGGGAACGGGCGTGGGGCCGGGAACGGTGCGGGCGGACGGCCGGACGGGCGGGGGGCGCCGTGGGCGCCGTGGGCGGACGGGCCGCCGCAGCCGCGGCGGCCGCGCCCGCCGCGCGAACGGCGCGAGATCGTCCGTTCGCCCGACGGCACCGGCTGGACCTGGAAGTAACCCGGGACGGCGCCCGCGTCAGTTCAGGAGCGGCTCTAGGGCCTCGTGCGCGCGCGCGAGGCCGTCCTCGGCGCGGATGCGGCGGCCGAGGCGGTCGGCGCGGTCGGCGATGTCCGGGTCCTCGACGGCCGCGCGGATGCGGGCGGCCAGGCGCGGGACGGTGAGGTCGCGGAACGGCAGCGGGGACGGCCCGGCGCCGAGCGCCGCGACCCGTTCGCCCCAGTACGGCTGGTCGCCGAAGAACGGGCAGACGATCGTGGGGGCGCCCGCGCGCAGGCCGGCGGCGGTCGTGCCCGCGCCGCCGTGGTGGACGACGGCGGCCGTGCGGGGGAACAGCCACGTGTGCGGGACGTCGCGGACGGCGAACACGTGCTCGTCCGAGGTGTCCGGATCGCCCTGGACGATCCCGCGGACGCCCGCGAGCCGCAGCGCCGTCCGGACGATCCGGCCGGTCATCGCGGGGTCCTTCGGGACCATGCTGCCGAAGCCGACGTAGACGGGCGGGGGCCCGTCGTCGAGGAAGTCGGCGAGGTCCTTCGGGGGCGTCCAGCCGGGCTCGTCGAGGAACCAGTAGCCGGTCATGGCGAGGCTGCGCGGCCAGTCCCGGGGGCGGGGGACGACGGTCGGGCTGAAGCACGCGAGGACGGGGCGGTCGTCGGCCGCGTTGCGCAGCGGCAGCGGGGGCAGCCCGAGGGCCTGCTCGCGCCACGGGTTGATGAACGGGCGGGACAGCAGCCAGGCGAGCTGGTCGACGGCGTGGTAGCTCGCCCGGTTGGCGAGGGGGCCGAGCAGGCGCGCGCGCGGGACGAACGGGTGCGGGAAAGCGCCGGTGGCGCGGCTCGGCTGGAAGTGGATCATCGCCCACGGGATGCCGAGGTGCTCGCCGATGTGCCGGGGGAGCGCGCCGAGCGTCGGCCCGAGGACGAGGTCGGCGTGCTTGCGCGCGACGTCGAGGCACTCGGCGAGGAGCCGTTCGGCCATCGGCCCGAGGATGCGCCGGAAGCCGCCGAGGAACTTCACCGGGTTGCGGCCGCCCGCGAGCAGCTCCTGCCCGGCGTCCGACTCGAGGATCTCGGTGGGGTCGGCGGTCAGCGGCGCGAAGCCGAGGCCGGCGCGGGCGGCGAGCGGGGCGTAGCGGGCGCTCGCGACGAGGGTGACGTCGTGGCCGTGCGCGCGGAGGGCGCGGCCGAGGGCGGCGCAGGGCTGGACGTCCCCGCGCGAGCCCGCGCCGAAGATCACGATGCTGGTCACGTGCGCCTCCTCACCAGGCGTCGTCGCGGGGGCCGGGCGGCGGCGGGGCGGGCGGGCCGGCCGGCGGGTCCTCGTCGGGGGTGTACGGCCGGTACCAGCCCGCGGGCGGGGGCGGCGGGCGGCGGGCGTCCGCCCGGTCGGCGGGCTCGATCGAGACGCCGTCCCGCACGGTGCCGGGCCGGTCGTACCAGACGTCGTCCGTCGGGACGGACGGCGCGGGCGCCGCGGGCTCGGCGGGCGGGGCGGCGCTCGGCGGCGGGGGCCAGGCCGACGGGGCGGGCGCCGGCTCCGGCGGTGCGGGGGCCGGGGCGGGGTCGTCCCAGTCGTTCCACCAGTGGGGCCCGGGGGTGGGGTCGGGCATGCTCTCGTCCTTCCAGGGGGAGGCGAGCGGGGCGTCGGGGGCGTCGCCGCCGGACGGGACGTCGCGCGGTTCGGCGGCCGCCCGTGCGGCGGCGCCCGCGACGGGGCGGTCGTCCACGGCGGGGGCCCCGGCGCCGACGGGGATCGGGTCGGGCGCGGTGGCGCGGGCGGGGGACGGGGACGGGGCGGGCGTCGCGGTGCGGCGGCGCGGGGGCGGGTCGGCGACGAGGGGGCGCTGCTTGCCGTGCTTGGGGCCGAGCCAGCCGCGCCGGCTGGGCAGGGTGAGGCCGCCGATGAGCCCGCCGACCAGGACGAGCGCCGCGCCGAGGATCAGCCCGGACGACGTGCCCTCGCGGAAGACCTCCAGTTCGGCGGCGCTCGCGCCCTCCTCGGGGACGTGGTGGATGAGCAGCCCGACGATCGCGATGCCGAACGCGCCGGACGCCTCCCGGATCACGTTGATGACGCCGCTCGCGACGCCCGCCCGCTGCTCGGGGACGGCCTTCAGCACGTACATGACGAGCGGCATGCCGAGGGCGGCGCCGACGCCGACGAGCATGACGCCGGGCATGAGGTCGGCGTAGCCGTCGCCGCGCTCGATCGTGGAGAACAGGAACATGCCGAGGGCCATCAGCGCCATGCCGCCGCCGATCGCGGGGCGCGGGCCGATCTTGGCGGCGAGCAGGAACGCGACGGGCGTCAGCACCATGATCGTGATGGCCGGGGGCAGCATGACGAGGCCCGCCTCGGGCGGCGAGAAGTCCAGGAAGCGCTGCAGGAACGTCGCGGAGTAGAACATCATGCCGTTGAAGCCGATGCCGTAGAGCATCTGCGACAGGAGCCCGCCGGTGAAGACGCGGTTGCGGAAGAACCGCATGTCGATCATCGGGTCGGGGGCCCAGCTCTCGACCATGACGAAGCAGACGAGCGCGATGACGCCGAGGGCGAAGACGGCGAGCACCGACGGGTCGGTCCAGCCGTGCTTGGTGCCGGTCTCCAGCGCGTAGATGAACGCGAACAGCATCGTCGCGGAGATCAGCACGCCGGGCAGGTCGACGCGGGCGTCCTTGTTCTCGCCGTGCCCGGTGAGGGTGAACATGCCGAGCAGGATCACCAGGATGCCGGGCACGATGTTGATGAGGAAGATCCAGCCCCAGTGCCAGTGCTGGACGATGATGCCGCCGATCGTCGGGCCGAGGGCGGTGGCGCTGGACGCGGCGGCGATCCACACGATGTTGCCGATGGAGCGCTGCTTGTCGGTGCGCCCGACGGTGACCATGACCTGGGTGGCGGGCAGCGCGAGCGCGGCGCCGGCGCCCTGCGTGATGCGGGCCAGGATCAGGACGTCCGTGGACTGCGCGAGCCCGCAGACGGCGGACGCCGCGGTGAACACGATCATGCCGGACGTGAACGTGAGCCGCGGCCCGTAGACGTCCGTCAGCCGGCCGCCCGCGATCATCAGGCACGAGAACATCAGGATGTACCCGGTGGCGACCCAGTCCTTGGCGGAGTCCGACATGTCGAGGTCGGCCATGATCGTGGGCAGCGCGTTGAAGACCACCGTGTTGTCCATGGTGATCATGAATGCGCTGACGGCGACGACCGCCAGCGCCCATCGGTATCTGCCCCGGGTCAACGGTGCACGCGGCGTGACCTCCCCCGCGCGCGGGAAATCCGCCGCTACCCCCTAAAATGTCTCGTCGGACTATTGTTACTTTTGGTTCATTACTGGTTACCCATCACATCTCCGGGATGGGTGTCTCAAGTATCCCATCAGGCCACAATGGTTACTACCGAGTCTTGTCATCGCCGTGACAAGTGGCTGCGGAGAAAAGTGGTCTGGATGCGCATCGTGAGCCGGGCACCGTGGGACAAAGTGGGTCCCTCGCTTCGATGAACGATCCCGGTTTCATGGGGGGAACCCACCGCATGCCAAGCAACGATCGTTCCGGAGCCGCGCGGGACACCCCGCAGGATCGGGCTCGGATCAGCGAGGATTCGATTCGCCGGCACCTGATCGAGCAGATCGCGCGTCGCTCCCGGACCACCGCCGACCAGATCGATCCCGACCGCCCGCTCGAGGAGTTCGGGCTCGCCTCCCGCGACGCCGTCGCGATCGCCGGCGAGCTCGAGCAGATGCTCGGCCGGTCGCTCCCCGCCACCCTCGTCTGGGAACACCCGACGATCAACAAGCTGTCCGTGGCCCTCGCGTCCGGCGCCGACCTCGCCGCCGCCGCGAGCGCCGAGCCGGCGGCGCCGTCCGTCCCGTCCCGGACCCCCGCCGACGACGAGCCGATCGCCGTCGTCGGCATCGGCTGCCGCTTCCCCGGCGGCGACCGCGACCTGACCGGCCCCGCCGACTACTGGCGCTTCCTCACCGGCCGCGGCGACGCGATCCGCGAGGTCCCGGACGGACGCTGGGACCCGTTCGACGACGGCTCCCCCGAGGTCGGCGACCTGCTCGCCAACACCACCCGCCTCGGCGGCTTCCTGGACGACGTCGCCGAGTTCGACGCCGCGTTCTTCGGCATCACGCCGCGCGAGGCGGCCGTCATGGACCCGCAGCAGCGGCTCGTCCTCGAGGTCGCCTGGGAGGCGTTCGAGCACGCCGGGATCGGCCCGGCGTCGCTGCGCGGCAGCCGCACCGGCGTGTTCGTCGGCGTGTCCGCGCCCGAGTACGCGGCGTTCACCGCGTCCGACCCGGCCGCCCTGGAGCCGTTCACCGCGACCGGCGCGGCGCTCAGCATCATCGCGAACCGGCTGTCGTACCTGCTCGACCTGCGCGGCCCCAGCATGATCGTCGACACGGCGTGCAGCTCGTCCCTCGTCTCGACGCACCTCGCGGTGCAGGCGCTGCGGCGCGGCGAGGCCGACGTGGCCCTCGCGGGCGGCGTGAACCTGCTGCTGTCCCCGACCGTCACGATGACGTTCGACCTCGCCGGGGGCACCGCCGCCGACGGGCACTGCAAGGCGTTCGACGCGTCCGCCGACGGGATGGTCCGCGCGGAGGGCTGCGGCGCGGTCGTGCTGAAGCGCCTCTCGGACGCGCGGCGCGACGGCGACCGCGTCCTCGCGGTCGTCCGGGGCAGCGCCGTCAACTCCGACGGCCGCTCCAACGGGCTCGTCGCCCCCAACTCCGAGGCCCAGCGCGCGCTCCTGCGCGACGTGTACGCGTCCGCCGGGATCGACACCCGCGAGGTCGACTACGTCGAGGCGCACGGCACCGGCACGTTCCTCGGCGACCCGATCGAGGCGAAGGCCGTCGGCGAGGTCCTCGGCGCGGGCCGCTCCCCGGACGAGCCGCTGCTGCTCGGCTCGGCGAAGTCGAACCTCGGGCACATGGAGTCCGCCGCGGGCGTCGCCGGGCTGATCAAGGCCGTCCTCGCGCTGCACCACCGGGTCATCCCGCCGAGCGCGCACTACAGCGAGCCGAACCCGCACATCCCGTTCGACGACCTGCGGCTGCGCGTCGTCGCCGAGGAGACGCCGTGGCCCGACCGCGGCCGCCCGGCCCGCGCGGGCGTGTCCGGGTTCGGGTTCGGCGGGACGAACGCGCACATCGTCCTCGAAGAGGCCCCGGCGCCCGAACCGCGCGTCCAGCCCGCGGTCGTCCGGACGTTCCCGCTCTCCGACACCGCCGACGACCGCGTCCGCGACCACGCGTCCGTCCTCGCGTCCTGGCTGCGCGACGCCGACGTCGAACTCCCCGACCTCGCCCGCACCCTGCACCGCCGCGCCGGCCGCGGCCGGGCCCGCGCCGCCGTCGCCGCCCGCGACCGCGCCGGGCTGCTCGACGGGCTCACCGCGCTCGCCGAGGGACGCCCCCACCCGGGCGTCGTCACCGGCTCGGCGCTCGGCGCGCCCGGCCGTCCCGTCTGGGTGTTCTCCGGGTACGGGGCGCAGCGCGCGGGCATGGCGCGGCGGCTCCTCGAGGAGGAGCCCGCGTTCGCCGAGGCCATCGACGACCTCGACGGGCTGTTCGCCGAGGAGGGCGGCCCCGCCCTGTGGGACCTGCTCGAATCCGGAGCGAAACCGGACGGACCGGCCGAGACCATGCCCGTCCTGTTCGCGATTCAGCTCGGCCTCGCCCGCATGTGGGCGTCCTACGGCGTGACGCCCGCCGCGGTCGTCGGCCACTCGATGGGCGAGGTCGCCGCGGCCGTCGTCGCCGGGGCCCTCACCCCGCAGGACGGCGTCCGCGTCATCTGCCGCCGCTCCCGCCTCCTCACCCGCCTCGTCGGCGGCGGCGCGATGGCCGTGCTCGGCGCGTCCGCCGCCGAGGTCGAGCGCCTCGCCCACGACCTGCCCGAGCTGTACGCGGCCGTCCACTCGTCGCCGAAGCAGACGGTCGTCACCGGCGACGCCGACCAGGTCGCCGAGGTCGTGAAGCGCGCCGAGGCCGAAGGCCGCCTCGCCCGCATGGTGAAGGCCGAGGGCGCGGGCCACTCCCCGCAGGTCGACCCCCTGCTCCCCGAACTGCGGGAACAACTCGCGGACGTCGGCGCCGAACGGGGCACGCCCCTCGCCGACGGGATCGTCCTCTACACCACCGCCCTGGACGACCCGCGCGCGTTCGCCGCCGCGGACGCGACGCTCGACGCCGAGTACTGGGCCGCGAACCTGCGCAACCCCGTCCGGCTCACCGACGCGGTCGCCGCCGCGGTCGAGGACGGGCACCGCACGTTCGTCGAGGTCAACGCGCACCCGATCCTCGCGCACGCCGTCGGGGAGACCCTCGACGGCACCGGCGCGCTCGTCACCCACACCCTCAAGCGGGCGCCGAAGGGCCAGGACACCGACGACACCCTCACCTTCCACGCGCAGCTCGCCCGGCTCGCCGCGCACGGCCTCGCCGTCGCCGCGCCCGCCGACGGCGCGATCGTCGACGTCCCGTTCTCGCCGTGGCGGCACGAGCGCCACTGGGTCGACCTGTCCGCGCGGGCCGACCGTGGCCGCGACGAGCACCCGCTGCTCGGCGCGCACGTCGAACTGCCCGGCGAGGACCGGCACGCCTGGCGCGCCGACGTGGGCCTCGCCGCCCGCCCCTGGCTCGCCGACCTCGCCGTCCACGGGCTGCCCGTCCTGCCGGTCGCCGCGTGCGCCGAGATGGCACTCGCCGCCGGCGCGAGCGCCCTCGGCACCGACGCCGTCCGCGTCAACAGCCTGTGGATCGAGCGGCCCCTCGCGCTCGCCGACCACACGATCGTCACCACGACCTGGACCGAGGACGAGCAGCGCGTCGAGATCCACGCCCGCACCCCCGCCGGGACCTGGACCAGGCTGGCCAGCGCGGACGTCGGCGAGGACCACCGCGCCCCCGCCCCCGCCGAGGCCCCGGACGACCTGCCCGAGGTCCCCGCCGCCGAGCGCGGCAGCCGCCACTACCGCCTGCACCCCGAGGTCCTCGACCGGTGCCTGGCCGTCCTGTCCGCCGAGGCCGCCGCCGTCGCGGGCGGCGACGGCGTATGGCTCGCCGAGACCATCGGCGGCCTGCGCGTCCACGGCCCGACGCACCGCGGCGGCCGCGTCCACGCGACCGCCCGGCGGAGCGAGGAGGGCGTGACCGGCACGGTCGTCCTGCTCGGCCCCGCCGGCGAGGTCCTCCTCGAGGCCACCGGCATCGTGCTCCGCCGCACCGAGCGCCCCGACGTCCCCGTCCCCCTCCACGACAAGCTCGTCGAACTGGTCTGGGACGAGACCGAGGCGCCGGAGCCGGCGCCCGAGACGGGCGGCGCGTGGCTGGTGCTCGCCGAGGAGGACGACGCGCTCGCGGGCGCGACGGCGGCCGGGCTGCAGGAGCGCGGGCACACCGTGATCCGGCACCGGCTCGGCGCGGCGCCGCCCGACGACCACCCGATGGACGAGCATCGGGTCGCGGGCGTCGTGCTCGTGCCGTCCGCCGGGCTCGTCGACGAGGAACTCGTGCTCACCGTCGCGCGGACCAGCCGCACGCTGCCCGACGGCCCCCGCCTCTACGTCGCGACCCGCACCGCCGTGCCCGTCCTGGACGGCGAGGCCGGCGAGCCCGCGCACGGGTTCGTCCGCGCGCTCACCCGCGTGCTGGCGTTCGAGCGGACGGTCCAGCGCGCCACGCACGTCGACGTCGACCGGCCCGCCGACCTCGTCGCCGAACTGCTCGCGGACGGCGACGCCCGCGAGGTCGCGTGGCGCGGCGGCGTCCGGTACGTCGCGCGGCTCGCGCCCGGCGCGGCGCCCGAGCCGCCCGCGAAGCGCAAGCGGATCGTGCGGCGCGGCGGCGCGTACGTGATCACCGGCGGGTACGGCGGGATCGGCCTGGTCACCGCGCGGCTGCTCGCCGAGCGGGGCGCGGGACGCATCGTCCTGTCGGGCCGCCGGGGACCCGACGACGCGGCCGAGAAGGTCATCGCGCGGCTGCGGGAGAGCGGCGTCGACGTGGGGATCGTCCTCGGCGACATCGCGGCGCCCGGCACCGCCGAACGGCTGGTGCGGGTCGCGCAGGAGGGCGGCGTGCGGCTGCGCGGCGTCGTGCACGGCGCCGGAGCCATCGACGACCGGCTGATCGCCGACCTCGGACCGGACGATCTCCACAGGGTGTGGACGGCGAAGGTGGAGGGCGCGCGGCGGCTCAGCGAGGCCACCTGGGACCTCGACCTCGACTGGCTCGTCATGCACTCGTCCGCCGCGGCGCTGCTCGGCTCGCCCGGGCAGGGCGCGTACGCCGCCGCGAACGCCGCGATCGACGCCCTCATGGCGTACCGGCGGGCGCACGGCAGGCCCGGCACGACCGTCAACTGGGGCACCTGGTCCCGGGTCGGCGGCGCCGCCGACCTCGCCGTCGCCGTCATCGAGCCGATCAGCCCCGAGGAGGGCGCCGAGGCGCTCGAGGCCCTGCTGGTGCACGATCGTCCGGCGACGGGCGTCCTGCGCTTCGACCCGGCGACCGCGGTCGGGCTGTTCCCCGAGATCCGGAACATGCCGTACTTCGCGGCGCTCACCGAAGCGGCCGGCGAGGACGACGACACCGGCGACTGGCCGGGCGTCGACGCCCTGAAGGACCTTCCGCCCGCCGAGGCCCGCAAGGCGATCGCCGCGCAGGTCAGGTACCGGATCGCGGCCGTGCTCGGGTTCGAGCCGCAGCGCCTCGACCCCGCCGTCCCGCTCACCGACCTCGGGCTCGACTCGCTCGTCGCCGTCCGGATCAAGAGCGGCGTCGAGCACGACCTCGGCCTGACCGTCCCCGCGTCCGTGCTGCTGCAGGGCGCCAGCGTCAACGTGTTCGAGGAGTGGGCGGCCGGCGAGCTCGGCCTCGCCGACGCGCCCGCGCCCGCGCAGGCCGCCGCGAACGCCGAGGCCGGGTACGTGATGCCGCGCGACGCGGCCGAACGCCTCGCCGTCCGGATCTTCGAGGACGTCCTCGAGGTCGACCGGGTCGGCGTCACCGCGGACTTCTTCGCCGACCTCGGCGGGACGGACGCGCAGGCCGACCGGCTCGTCGCGACGATCACCAAGGAACTCGGCACCGAGGTCACGCGCGGCGAACTGCTCGCGACGGCGACCGCCGAGCACGTCGCGGAGTTCGTCCGCACCGCCGACGAGGAGGCCGCACGGCAGACCGTCCGTCCGCTGAAGGCCACCGGGACGCGGCGCCCGATCTTCATCGCGCACCCGGCGGGCGGCACCACCGCCTGCTACCGGCAGCTCGTCGACCTGCTCGGCGACGACCAGCCGGTGTACGGCCTCGAACGGTTCGAGGACGCCCCGTCCGTCGAGGAGCGCGCCGCCCGGTACGTCGCGCACCTGCTGGAGGCGCAGCCCGAGGGCGCGTTCCGGCTCGGCGGCTGGTCGTTCGGCGGCGTCCTCGCCTACGAGACGGCCCGGCAGCTCCGCGCCGCCGGACGCGACGTCGAGTTCGTCGCCCTGTTCGACGCGGGCCTCCCGCTCGCCGTGGACGACGAGTCCGACACGCTCGCGCGCCGGTTCTCGGCGTTCGCCGACTACATCAACGAGACGTACGGCCTGGACGTCGCGC
The DNA here is from genome assembly GCF_040679555.1 of Spirillospora sp. NPDC052242. Classification (NCBI taxonomy): domain Bacteria; kingdom Bacillati; phylum Actinomycetota; class Actinomycetes; order Streptosporangiales; family Thermomonosporaceae; genus Spirillospora; species Spirillospora sp. NPDC052242. Next base: position 78,469 of record NZ_JBFAUZ010000013.1, on the reverse strand, counting down.
TCACCTACGAGGAGCTGTCCGGGCTGGACGAGGAGGCGCAGTTCGCGCTGGTCATGGAGCGGGCGGCACCGCTGGTGGATCACATTCCCCCCGCGGCGCTGACCCACCAGCTCACGTCCCACCAGGACACCCGATCCCTGGAGGCGTACCGGCCGGGGCCCTACGACGGCCGCGTCATCCTGTACTACGCGCCCGAGGAGACGCCCTGGGCCGTCCGGGACGCACGCTACGTGCTCGACGGGACGAACGGTTTCGGCGGGCTCTGCTCCGACCTGGAGAAGGTGACGATCCCGGGCGTGCACCACCTCAACCTGCTGGACCCGCCCGGCGTGCGGACGCTCGCCGCGCACCTGGAGGACCGGCTCGCCGGGCGCGCGCCCGGCCCGGTCCCGCACAGTGAACCGCCGGAGGCCGCGGGCGCGGCCGCGCGCCGCCGGCCGACCCCCGCCCGCTGAGGGCTCGCCCCACCCCGTCGTTCCACGGAGGACACCCATGGCTCAGCCCGGCTCGTCCCACCCGCTTCTCGACGCCGTCCGCAACGGCGCCAGCGGCCCCGAGCTGCAGGAGATCGACCTTCCGACCCGCTTCCGCGCCGCGTTCACGCGCAAGGACGAGGTCGGGATCTTCGAAGGCGAGACCGACAAGGACGTGCGCCGCTCGCTGCACGTGGACGAGGTCGAGATGCCCGAGCTCGCCCCGGACGAGTGCGTGGTCGCGGTGATGTCCGCGGCGATCAACTTCAACACCGTCTGGTCGGCGATCTTCGAACCGGTCCCGACGTTCGCGTTCCTGGAGAAGTTCGGCCGCCAGGGCTGGTACGGCGCCCGGCACGACCTGCCGTACCACATCCTCGGCTCGGACGGCTCCGGCGTCGTCGTCCGCACCGGCGAGGGCGTCCGGAACTGGAAGGTCGGCGACAAGGTCGTCCTGTCCCCGTTCTTCGTGGACGAGGAGGACCACGGGTCCTACGACGACGGCATGATGAGCGAGAGCCAGCTCGCGTGGGGCTTCGAGACGAACTTCGGGTCCCTCGGCGAGTACTGCATCGTCAAGGCGAACCAGCTCATCCGCAAGCCGAAGCACCTCACGTGGGAGGAGGCGGGCTCGAACATCCTGTGCGCGGCGACCGCGTACCGGATGCTCGTCGGGTCGCACGGGGCGCGGATGAAGCAGGGCGACGTCGTCCTGATCTGGGGCGCGACGGGCGGGCTCGGCTCGTACGCGACGCAGCTCGTCCGCAACGGCGGCGGCATCCCGGTCGCGGTGGTGTCGTCGCAGGAGAAGGCCGACATCGTCCGGTCGCAGGGCTGCGAGCACATCATCAACCGCAGCGAGCTGAATCTCGGCGAGCAGGGCCTGCGCAACCCGAAGGCGGGCCGCATCCTCGGTGAGGCGATCCGCTCCCTCGTCGGCGAGGACCCGGGGATCGTGTTCGAGTACCTCGGCCGCGAGACGTTCGGCGCGTCCGTCTACGTCGCCAAGCGCGGCGGCCGGATCGTCACGTGCGGCTCGTCGACCGGCTACCGGCACGAGTACGACAACCGCTTCCTGTGGATGCGGCTGAAGAGCATCATCGGCTCGCACGGCTTCAACTACCACGAGGCCGTCGAGATCAACCGGCTGATCTCGCTCGGCATGATCCACCCGACCCTGTCGAAGGTGTACGACCTCGACGAGGCCGGCGAGGCGACCCGGGCCGTCCAGACGAACGCGCACGTCGGGAAGGTCGCGGTCCTGTGCGGCGCGACCGCCGAGGGCCAGGGCGTCGACGACCCCGCGATGCGCGAGCGCATCGGCGAGGACAACCTGAACCGCTTCCGCCGCTGACCCTCCCGCACGTCCCCCCGAGGCCCGGGCGGCGTACCCTCCCCCACGCGCCGCCCGGTCCCTCGCTCCCGCCCGCGCGACCGCGGGTCTCAGGCGGCGTCGGTGAACTTCACGGTCAGCTTGGCCCCGAGCGCATGGGCGATGCGGTCGAGCACCCCGATGGTCGGGGTGGGGCCGCCCGCCTCCAACCTGGAGAGGGCGGGCTGCGTCATCCCCGCCCTCCGGGCGAGCTCGGCCTGCGACCAGCCCATGGCCTGGCGCCGTTCCCTGACGGCGTTCCCGAGCTCGAAGGCGATGCGGGCCTCCTCCCGCCCGGCGCGGACCTCGTCGTTGTCGCGGCCCGCGCCCGGCACCCAGCGCGCATGGGGGCTCTGCTGCTCTCCCATTGCCTCACACCTCCCTGATGTAGTCCGTCCGTGCATGGCCGTGCTCGTCCCGGCACACCTTCATGGCCCGCTCCGCACGCTCGATCTCCGCGACCTCGCGGTCTTGAGTCTTGTAGAACACCGTGAGCAGGATGACCCGCCTGCCTGGTGCGAGCCAGTAGGTGATGCGCGCTTGACGCGGATACAGATGGATGCGGAGTTCGCGCAGCCCGCCGCCCAGATGCCGCGACCACGGCTCGCCCAACGTTTCGGCGTTCTCCGCGAGGATCTCGACGAACTGTTCGACACGGCCGTACTCGCGGTCGGTGAGCGAGTCCAGCCATTCCATGATCTCCGGCTCGATCTCGACATCGTAGAGGCCCATGCATTGGACGCTATATGCATCGAATGCTATCAGAGGGGCGTTCACTCAAAGTGATCGTCGGCGGACGCTGCGGAGATGTGAGAAGTCGTCGGGAGGGGCGGCCGGTTCTGGTCGGATGTCGACCTAGACTTTCGCCCTGGCCGGTCGGCGGGTCATGATTTGCCTCACACTGGTCTCATAAGTAGGTAATTACCCCGTGTGTGTGGCGCGGAACGCAGGGGAACCGAGCGGCGGGGAGGGTACGTGTCGGACGACGGTTCGAGCGCCACCGGTCGACCCTGGGCGGATCTGCCCAGGGAGTTGGCCGATCACATGCGGCCGCACCTCGACGAGGTGGCGGACGACATGATGCAGGAGATCCAGACGCGGGTCCGCGAGTACGACCGGCCGGGCGACGGGGCCTACTCGGGCACCCTGCGGCAGGCCGTGGAGCGCGTGCTGCACTACTTCGTCGACCGGGTGGCGGATCCGGAGCACGAGCCCGCGTCCGTGACCGACTTCTTCCGCGCCATCGGGCGGGGCGAGGCCGGCGAGGGCCGCAGCCTCGACGCCATGCAGACCGCGATGCGGGTCGGCGGCATGATCGCGTGGCGCCGTATCACCGAGGGGGCCGAGGCGCTGCGCGTCCAGCCCCGCACGCTGGGCGCGGTCGGCGAGGCGCTGATGCTGTTCCAGGACGAGCTGGCGCACGCGGCGGCGGAGGGCTTCTCCCAGGCCAAGGCCGAGGTGGCCGGGGAGATGCAGCGGCGCCGCAAGCGGCTGCTCGACCTGCTGTTCGCCGACCCGCCGGCCGGGGCGGAGGCCGTCGCGGACCTCGCGGCGGCGGCGCACTGGCCGCTGCCCCGGACGGTCGCGGCGGTCGCGCTGGGCCGGCAGGTCCGCGACGACCGCAAGACGGCGTTCCCGCCCGACGTGCTCGCCGACCTGACCCGCCGCACCCCCAGCCTGATCATCCCGGACCCGGACGGCCCCGGCCGTGCGAAGCTCGTCGACCGGGCGCTCGCCGGGACCCCGGCCGTCGTCGGCCCGACCGTCCCGGTCATGGAGGCGGGCCGCTCGTTCCAGTGGGCCCGCAAGACGCTGTGCCTGGTGCAGCGCGGCGTCATCGAGGGCGACGGGGTGGTGCGGAGCGTGGAGCACATGTCCACGCTGATCCTGTTCCAGGACGAGGGGCTCACCACGGCGCTCGCGGACCTGCGGCTCGCGCCGCTCGCGCACCTGCGGCCGTCCCAGCAGGACCGGCTCGCCGAGACGCTGCTGGCGTGGCTGCAGTCGGGCCGCAACGCCAACGAGGTCGCGATGCGCCTGCACGTGCACCCGCAGACCGTCCGGTACCGGCTGCGGCAGCTCGAGGAGCTGTTCGGTGACCAGCTCCTCGACCCGGACCTGCGGTTCGACCTCGAGATCGTGCTGCGCGCCCGCGCGCTGCTGGCGGCGGGGCCGGGCGAGCACCTGATCCCGCCCGCGAAGGCCGCGGTGGGGGACAGCGGCGAGGTCGTCAGCTTCCGGCGGACCTGAACCGCAGCCGCTCGGCGGTGGCGACCCGCTCCGCCAGCCGGGTCTGCGCGTCGCACAGCAGCCACAGCTCGCCCTCGTCGAGGGCGACGATCTCCTCCAGGCAGCCGTTCAGCAGCTGGTAGTCCGTCAAGGGCGTCACCCGGGTGGCGCGCAGGCCACGGTCCGAGCGTTCGCTGTGCCAGCCGGGCATGCACATGGACACCGACATCACCGCGGACTCCTTGGTCGGCCTATGGTAGGACTACCGTAGGCCGCCGGGGCCCGTGTCACAACGTGTTCGGCAGAACACGGACCGAGATTGTCGCGGTGCCCGACGTGGCGCCGGGGCAAGGTGAGCCTGACGGTACCGGCCCCGTGCCCCGACGCGGTGTGAGATCGTGAGATCGACGTACGCAGTTCGGAGCAGGATCTGGTATGCCGCGACCCCCCACGAAGGCGCAAGCGATCACCAGTGCGCTGGCCGCCCGGATCGTCGAGGGCGAGCTCGACCCGGGCGCGTGGCTGCCCTCCGAACGGGAGCTCGCCCGCGAGTTCGGCGCCGACCGCTCCACCGTCCGCCGGGCGCTGCGGATGCTCGCCGACCAGGGCCTCGTCCGCGTCGAGCACGGCTCGGGGGTGCAGGTCCGCACCGCCGGGCGGATCCGCCGCGCGGCGTCCGACATCACCCGGCAGGTCGGCGGCTGGCGCGGCTTCCACGTGTCCGCGCAGGGCTCCGGCCGCACCCCCTTCACCCGGACGGACGTCGCCGAGGTCGTCGCGGACGCGCGGCTCGCGCGGCGCCTCGCGGTGCCCGCCGGGACGCGGCTGCTGCGGCGCGCCCGCGTCCAGGGCGTCGAGGGCGAGCCGCCCGTGCAGACCGCGACGACCTGGGTGCCGCTCGACGTCGTCGAGCGGATCCCCGTCCTGCGGGAGGTCGACACCGGGCCCGGCGGGATCTACTCGCGGCTGGAGGAGGCGGGCCTCGCGATCGTGTTCGAGGAGACGGTGACCTGCCGGCTGCCGCGCGCGGAGGAGCAGGAGGTGCTGGAGATCGGCCCGGAGCAGCCGGTGCTGACGCTGTGGCGCCGCGCGTACGACCAGGACGACCGGGTGGTCGAGGTGACCCACCGGGTGGTGGTGGGCCACCGGCACGAACTCATCTACCGATACGGGGCGGGAGTCTGACATGTCCGACCTCCATGACCGCGACGTGACGGACGGCGGGCGCCCCGCCGTCCGCCGGATCGCGTCGCGCGTCGTGTACGAGAACCCGTGGATGGTCGTCCGCGAGGACGAGATCGAGCGCCTCGACGGCTCGCGCGGCATCTACGGCGTCGTCGACAAGCCCGACTTCGTGCTGGTCGTCCCGGAGGAGAACGGCGGCTTCCACATGGTGGAGGAGTACCGCTACCCGATCGGCCGCCGGACGTGGAACTTCCCGCAGGGGTCGGCCCCCGGCCGCGCGGAGGTCGAGCCCGCGGAGCTGGCCCGCCGGGAGCTGGCCGAGGAGACCGGGTTCACCGCCGGACGGCTGCGCCGCATCGGCTACCTGAACTGCGCGCACGGCACGAGCGGCCAGGGCTTCACGGTGTTCCACGCGACCGACCTGACGCCCGGCGAGCCGGACCGGGAGGTCGAGGAGCAGGACATGCGGCAGCGGTGGGTGTCGCGCGCCGAGTTCCGCGAGCTCGTCGCGCGCGGCCTGATCACCGACGACTCAACCCTCGCCGCCTACGCCCTCCTCACCATCGACGCCCTCCCGGCGGACTGACGTCCGGGCGGCGTCCGGGCGGTCAGCGGGTTCGCTGCAGCGCCTTGCCGAGTACCGCGCGGATGTGGGCGGGGTCGGCCTCCCCGTCGTCGAGGAGGATGGCCGTGCACAGGCCGTCGGACAGGGCGACGAAGGCTTCGATCGCGTCGGGATCGTCGGTTCGCGTCCGGGCGAGTTCCGCGACGTTGTCGCGCCAGCGCCGTGCGGCCGGCCGCAGGACGGGCCGGCGGGCCGCGAGGGTCGACAGTTCCCGTTCGGCGAGTGCGCGCTCCCGGCCCTCCCCGGCGGATTCGGCGATGAGCCGGGCGAGCCCGTCGACGGGGTCGTCGTCGGACTCGATGAGTTCCCGGATGCGGCGGGTGTACTCGTCCGTGACGCTGGTCAGGGCGGCGATCAGCAGGTCGTCCAAGGTCGCGAAGTAGTAGAGGGTCAGGCTGGTGGTGATCCCCGCCTCCTTGGCGACGGTGCGGTGGGTGACGCCGGCGGCGCCGTCGCGGCGGACGACCGCGAGCGTCGCCTCGATGATCTGGGCCCGGCGACGCCGGCCGCGCAGCCTGCGCCCGTCGAGAGTGTCGTGTTCAGCCGCCGTCATCCCGCTCACCGGTCATCGTCGCTCCTGCTCGTCGAGGCTACCGGCTCCGCGTGGCGGCCGGCGTCGCCGAGCGGCCGGAGGTGCCGCAGTGTCGCGAAGCAGGCCAGGGACGCGGCCGCCACGGCGAGGCCCGCCACCACGGCGGCGGTGTTGAGGCCGCCGGTGAACGCGGTCCGCGCGGGGTCGAGCGCCCAGGCGGGCGACCCGGCCGCGAGGGACGAGGCTCCGGAGAGGCTGTCGCCGTAGGCTTCGGCCGCGGCCGGGGACAGCCCGGCCGGTACCTCGACCGTGCTCCGGTAGATCACCGTGGTGAGGCTGCCCAGGAGCGCGACCCCCACCGCGATGCCGAGTTCCTGGACGGTCTCGGAGAGCGCGGCCGCCGACCCGGACCTCTCCGCCGGCGCCGAGCCCACGACGATGTCGGTGCCGAGCGCGGCGATGACCCCGAGACCGAGGTAGACGAACGCGAACCCGGCGATCACGCTCGGCACGTCGCCGGTTCCCGCCAGGGCGAGAAGGGCGTATCCGGACAGCGACAGCGCCAACGTGGCGGACATGACGATCCCGGGCGACACCCGGCCGGCCACGAGAGGGGCGCCGATGGCTCCGACGAGCATGGCCAGGGCGGGCGGCCCCATCAGCAGCCCGGCCCTCGTCGGCGTGAGCCCCTCGACGAGCTGGAGGTACTGGGTGACCAGGAACATCACCCCGCCGAAACCGACCAGGCCGATCAGCAGGACGCCGAGAGCGGCGGAGAAGGCCCGGCCGGTGAAGAGCTTCATGTCCAGCAGCGGTTCGCTCAGGCGCAGCTGGCGGCGGACGAACGCGACCGCGGCGCCGCCGCCGACGAGGACGGCGGCCGCCGCCCGGAGGTCGACGCCGTGGGCGGCCGCGTGCTTGATCGCGTAGACGAGCGCCAGCATCGCCGCCAGGGACGACCCGACGCTCGGCAGGTCGATACGGCCGGCGCGGGTCCGGTACTCCGGCAGCAGCGCCGGCGCGCCGGCCAGCACCAGCGCGGCGACCGGCACGGCGATGAGGAAGACCGCTCCCCACCAGAAGGCCGAGACCAGCGCCCCGCCCGCGATCGGGCCCGCCGCCATCCCGAGGGCGAACATCGTCGCCCACACGCCGATCGCCAGGGCCCGCTGCCGGACGTCGGTGAACATGGTGCCGATCAGCGACAGCGTGGAGGGCATGAGGGTGGCGCCGGCCGCCCCGAGCAGTGCGCGCGCCACGATCAGCCATGGCGCACTGGGCGCGAACGCCGCGAAGACCGAGGTCGCGCCGAACGCCGCCATCCCGATCATCAGCAGCCGGCGCCGTCCGATCCGGTCGCCCAGGGTCCCCATCGTGATGAGGAGGCCCGCGATGAGGAAGCCGTAGGCGTCCATGATCCACAGGGTCTCCGCCGCGGTCGGATCGAGGTCCGCGGCCAGGTTCGGGACGACGAGGTAGAGCGCCGTCACATCGAGCCCGAGCAGCATGGTCGGCAGCGCCAGCAGCGCCAGACCACCCCACTCGCGCCATCCGGCGCGCGCCGATCGTTCCATGCCCGTCCCACCCCGCCATCAGTAGTTGAACTATCGTACTACTTGTACCATGGTTCAAATTGTGGCGCGTGAAAGGGGGCGCCGCTCCCGGAACGGCGCCCGCTGCCTTCGGCCTTCCGGCCCTCGGTGCTCAGGCGGTCAGTACCCCGGCGATTCCGTCCGGGACGGGGCGTAGGGGTTCGTCATCTGGTAGCAGACGTCGTAGCCGCTGGTGTGGACGTTCACCGGGCTGTCGGCCAGGAGGTCGCGGGCGCGGGCGCGCGCCAGGTTCGCGGCCGTCGCCGGCTCGTCCTCCTCCAGGTTCCCGGCGATCTGCCGGAGGGCGCACGACCGCTGCGGCTCCGGGAGGCGGTCCAGCGCCGGGACGGCGTCGGCCGACAGGTTCCGCAGGTACAGCACGTCGATCTTGCCGGTCGCCTCGAACCGGTCGACGTTCCGCTCCGCGATGAAGGCGTCCGGGTTGATCGCGGCGAGCGCCAGCAGCGACGCGGCACCGCTGGCCGCGATCGCGCGCGGGAGCAGCGAGCGGCGGTACCCGAACACCGCGCCGACCGCGCCGAGCACCACGACGAGCCCGAGCCACATCTCGAACGCGTGCACCCACAGCCGCAGCCGCGTCCAGCCGAACGCCTCCTCGTACAGGTACAGGCGCCGCAGCGCGACCGCGACGACCACCAGCGTCAGCGCGCACAGCAGCCCGAGCAGGACCCGGACGCTCACCCGGTCGGCGCGCGCGGCCGACGGGGCCCACGTCATCGCCAGCGCGATGACGGCGATCACGAGCACCGTCACCACCACGAGCTGGAAGAAGCCCTGCCGCGCGTACTCGGCGTAGGTGAGGCCGGTCTCGGCGAGCAGCGCGTCCTTGTCGGCGGCGAGGAACACCCGGGCCTGGACGGCGCAGAAGGCGAGGAACAGCAGGTCGAGCGCGGCGATCGGGACGATCCACGACCAGCGCCCGGCGGGGGCGGGGCGCGGCGGGGTGAGCAGGTGCAGCGGCGGCGGCGCCTGCGCGAGGTGGACGCCCGCGAGCGCGGCGAGCATCGTGGTGACGAACGCGAACGTGTAGACGAACGTGCTGCCGCCCGAGACGTCCGGGATCAGCCCGGCCGCGAGGTCGCCGAACGCCGCGTCCGCCCCCGCGAAGAGCGCGCCGAACACCAGCAGCAGCCCGGCCGCGATCAGCCCGGTGCGGATGACGGGCCAGGTCACGCCGCGCCCCGACGACGCCGCGCGGCCCACGCCGCGCGCCGCCCACGGCAGCATCCGCAGGGTGCTGAACGGGTACGCGAGGCCGCCGCCGATCAGCTCCACCCACGACCGTCCGCCCGCCGCCGCGTACGAGGCGACCGGCATGGCGAGCAGCAGCGCGAGCGTCGTGATCCAGTCGGCGTCGCGCACCGCGACCGTCGCGACCAGGGCGAGCGAGAGCAGCGCGAACGCGACCGCGGTGAGGTTGACGCGGCGGACGCCCCGGCGCCGGCGCGTCGCGGGCGCCACCAGCCGTCCGGCGCGCTGCGCGGCCGCGGCGGCGACGGCCGCGACGGCGACGGCGACGACCGGCAGGCCCACGCCGTAGGAGTTCTCCAGCATCATCGGGCCGAGCGCCGGCGCGCCGACCAGGCCCGCCCCGGCCGTCGCCGCGACGAACGCGGGGCGCAGCGGCTCCGGCTGCTTCCAGCGCCGGTACATCCGCTGCAGCTTCGTCGGCTTGACGAAATACGGCGGCGGCACCGGCCCGTGCACGCGCGGCACCCGCGGCGCGGGCGGCGGGGCCGAGGGTGTTTTCTGCAACGACACCGGCGTATCGGTCATGCGGAACCTCCGGGGTTCGGGGGGATGACGACGCGGATGCGGCAGCCGGCGGGGACGTCGAGGACGGTGATCTCGCCGCCGTGCAGGTCGGTCGCCCAGCGGGCGATGGCGAGACCGAGCCCGGTGCCGCCACCGGGCGTTCCGGCGCGCGGGCCGGACGCGGCGCCGCGCGAGAAGCGTTCGAACACCCGCGCCCGCTCCTCGGGCGGGATGCCGGGACCCTCGTCGGCGACCTCCACGACGAGGCCGCCGGACGGGCCCGCGGCGCGGGCGGTGAGTGTGACGGGCGTGCCCGCCGGGCCGTGCCGGACGGCGTTGTCCAGCAGGTTCGCGACGATCTGGTGCAGCCGGTCGCGGTCCGCGACGGCCCGCAGGCCGGGCTGGACGTCGGTCTCGAACACGGCGTCCGGGTGCCCCGCGGCGGCCTCCGCGACGACGTCGTCGACGAACGCGGCGGCGTCCATCCGGGCCGGGTCGAGCGGCGTCGCGCCCGCCTCCGCGCGGGACAGTTCGAGGAGCTGCGTGACGAGCCGGCCGAGCCGCTCGGTCTGGTCGAGCGCCGACTCCAGCACCTCGGGCGACGCGGGGGTGACGCCGTCCGCGACGTTCTCCAGCACGGCCCGCAGCGCGCTGATCGGGGTGCGCAGCTCGTGCGAGACGTTCGCGACGAACTCGCGGCGCTGCCGCTCGACCTCCGCGAGGTCGGCGGCCATCCGGTTGAACGCCTCCGCCAGCTCCCCGACCTCGTCGCGGGACGTCGTCCGCACCCGGCGGCTGTAGTCGCCGCGGGCCATCGCGCGCGCCGCCGCCGTCATCGCGCGCAGCGGCGCGGTCATGCCGTGCGCGATGAGCTGGATGACACCGAGCGAGATCAGCACCGTCACCGGCAGCGTCTCCCGCGCCCGGAAGCCCAGCCGATAGCCCCACAGCACGGTCAGCACCGCGACGCACGTGGTCACGACCACCACGACGCCGAACTTGACGCGGATGGAGCGCAGCGGGTCCAGCGGCCGGGGCAGCCGCGCCCACAGCCGCCGCACCGTGCTCATGTCGCGTCCTCCAGGCCGTATCCGACGCCGTGCACGGTGCGGATGAGGCCCTGCCCCAGCTTGCGGCGCAGCGCTTTGACGTGGCTGTCGACGACCCTGGTTCCGGACGCGTCCGTCCAGTCCCACACGCGTTCCAGCAGGACGGCGCGGGTCAGGACGGTGCCGCGGTTGCGCACCAGGCAGGCGAGCAGGTCGAACTCGATCGGCGTGAGATGCACCTCGCGGCCGTCCCGGCGGACGCGCCGCGCCTCCGGGTCGATCTCCAGGTCCCCGACCCGCAGCGGCTCCGCCCGCCGCGCCTCGCCGGACGGTCCGCCGCCGTGCGGCTCCGGCGCCGGACGCTCCACCCGGCGCAGCACCGCGCGGATGCGGGCGACCAGCTCGCGCATGCTGAACGGCTTGGTCACGTAGTCGTCGGCGCCGACGCCGAGGCCCACGAGCAGGTCCGTCTCGTCGTCCCGGGCGGTCAGCATCAGCACCGGGACGGGACGTTCCGCCTGCACGCGGCGGCACACCTCCAGGCCGTCGAAGCCCGGCAGCATGACGTCGAGGACGATCAGGTCCGGCCGCCACTCGCGGGCGCGCTCGACGGCGGCGGGGCCGTCGGCGGCGGTCGCCACCGCGAAGCCCTCCGCCGCGAGCCGGTCCGCGACCGCGCGGGCGATCGTCGGTTCGTCCTCGACGACGAGGACCCGCTGCGCGGGGACGTCCGTCCCGCGGATGCCGTGGTCTGTCACGGCACCCGACTCTAGAAGCCCGCTATGGAGGCCCTGGGGGTGAAATGTGGGGATGTTGTGAAGATGCTCGGGTCACGCCCCGATCGGCCACGTGTGGACGGGCTCGTTCCCCCGCATGTGCGCCGCGTACGCGCGCGTCATCATCCGCAGCGCGTCGTGCCTGGACGTCCCGGACCGCTCGATCTCCTGCACGGTCTCGATCTGCCACGCGGCGCCCGTCCGTCCGGTCACGCACCGGCGCTCGATGATGCCGAGCAGCCGGTCCCGCCGGGCCGGGTCGACGCCCCACCGGTCGAGGCCCTCGTAGGCGAGCGGCAGCAGCCGCCGCAGCACCAGCTCGGCGGCCGGGACGTTGCCCATGCCCGGCCAGTACATCGTGGCGTCCATGCCGTCGCGGGCCGCGCGGTGCAGGTTCTCCTCCGCGGTGGTGAACGACATCCGCGTCCACACCGGCCGGTCCTCCTCCGCCAGCATCCGGACCACGCCGTAGTAGAACGCGCCGTTCGCCACCACGTCCGCCGCGGACGGACCCGCCGGCAGCACCCGGTTCTCCACCCGCAGGTGCGGGCGCCCCTTGAACACCGCGTAGATCGGACGGTTCCAGCGGTAGATCGTCCCGTTGTGCAGGGCCAGCTCGCCCAGCTGGGGGATGCCGCCCTCGTCCAGGACGGCGAGCGGATCCTCCTCGTCGCACAGCGGCAGCAGCGCGGGGAAATACCGGGTGTTCTCCTCGAACAGGTCGAACACCGACGTGATCCAGCGCTCCCCGAACCACACCCGCGGCCGGACGCCCTGCGCCTTCAGCTCGTCCGGACGGGTGTCCGTCGACTGCTCGAACAACCGGATCCGGGACTCGTGCCACAACCGGTGCCCGAACAGGAACGGCGAGTTCGCCGCCGTCGCCACCTGCGCGCCCGCCACCGCCTGCGCCGCGTTCCAGTAGGCGCCGAACTGGTCCGGGCTCACCTGCAGATGGAACTGGACGCTCGTGCACGCGGCCTCCGGGGTGATGTTGTCCGCGTGCATCCGCAGCGGCTCCGCCCCGTCGATCGCGATGTGGAACTCCTCGCCCCGCGCCGCGAAGATCTGGTCGTTCAGCATCTTGTACCGGGCGTTGGCCGACAGCGTCTCCTCACCGATGTCGCTGCGCCGCAGCGTCGGCAGGATCCCGATCATCACGAGCCGGCCGCCGACCTCCTGCGCCCGTCCGTCCGCGTGCAGCAGATGGTCGAAGACCTCCGACTCCAGCTCCCCCGCGCCCTCCCCGCCCAGCTCCCGCGGCGGGATGTTGATCTCCAGGTTGAACTGGCCCAGCTCGGTCGCCCACGCGGGGTCGGCGATCGCCTTCAGCACGTCCGCGTTGCGCATCAGCGGGTCGCCGACCGCGTCGATCAGGTTGAGCTCGATCTCCAGGCCGATGTGCGGGCGGCGGAAGTCGAACTGGGACTCGCCCAGCATGCGCGCCAGGACGTCCAGGCACCTGCGCACCTTCTCCCTGTACCGCCGCCGATCCTCGCCGCTGATGTTGGCCGAGGCCACGTCCCTGCCCATGTGTCCGTCCCTGGTGCTCTGGGGGGAACCGTCATAAAACGGGATGTCCCGCTGAGCAGGGCTGAAAACCCGTCGCGGAGTTTCGGGCCGCCGATTTGTGACCGCTCGGTAGCATGCGGGTCAAGTCCCGGTCACGTGACACTCTGTGATGATGGGAGGGCCCTTGCGGATGCGCCCCCGGTCGATCAGGACCCGGGACACCGTCGTCGCCGCCGTGATCGCGGCCCTGGTGTTCGGCGCGTCCGCCGTCGGAGTCGACGTCGCCGTGCGCACGACCGTCCGCGCCGAACTCCTCCGGCAGACGCAGGCGGACGCCCGCCGCGTCAGCGGCGGCCTCCGCGACGGCACCCTCCGCACCCCCATCCCGGACACCCGCGGCGACGTCGTCCTGCAGGTGGTCGAACCGGGCGGGCGCGTCCGGAACGCGAACGCCGCCGCTACGGACGGTCCCCCGGTGAGCACACTCTGGCCGTCCAGTCACATGCGGGTCCGCGACTACACCGAATGCCGCGGCTCCTGGCCGAACCGCGACTGCGCCGTCGTCGAGGCCATCCGCGTCAGCACCGCCCCCGACTCCCCGGTCGTCTACGCCGCCCGGCCCCTCCCCGCCCACCTGCACAACGGCCTCCTCGAAGCCGGTCTGGCCCTCGGCGTCCTCGCCCTCGCCGCCCTCGCCGCCTGGGTCACCTGGCGCGTCGTCGGCCGCACCCTCGGCCCCGTCGAGGCCATCCGCGCCCAGCTCGCCGAGATCAGCGCCACCGACCTGTCCCGCCGCGTCCCCCAGCCCCCGGGCGAGGACGAGATCGCCCAGCTCGCCCGCACCGCCAACGCCACCCTCGACCGCCTCGAGAAGGCCGTGGCCCGGCAGCGCCAGTTCGCCTCCGACGCCTCCCACGAGCTGCGCACCCCCATCACCGGCCTGCGCGCCAACCTCGAGGACGCCGCCATGCACCCGGACGACAACGACCTGCGGGCCGTCGTGACGTCCGCCCTCCGCGACACCGACCGCCTCGAGTCGATCGTCACCGACCTCCTGCTCCTCGCCCGCATCGGCACCGGCGGGACCGTCGCCCACGAACCGGTCGACCTCGCGGCCCTCGCCGCCGCCGAACTCCGCCGCCGCACGTCCGCGCACAAGGTCGTCACCGACCTCGCGCCCGGCGTCACCGTCTCGGCCGTCCGCATGCAGCTCGTCCGGCTCCTCGGCAACCTCCTCGACAACGCCGAGCGCTACGCCGACACCCGCATCACCGTCGAGGTGGGCCGCGCCGCCGGGTGGGCGTTCCTCACCATCGCCGACGACGGCCCCGGCATCCCCCCGTCCGACCGCGAACGCGTCTTCGAGCGCTTCACCCGCCTCGACACCGCCCGCAGCCGCGGCGCCGGCGGCACCGGCCTCGGCCTCGCCATCGCCCGCGAGATCGCCCACGCCCACCGCGGCACCCTCACCGTCGCCGCCACCGACACCGGCGCCCACCTCACCCTCCGCCTCCCCACCACCGACTGACTCCCGCCCGGCGCGTCCCGCGCTCCGGGGGGTGTCGCATGTTCGTGAGAAGCTGCCGTCCGTTCCCGAAGGAGGACGAGATGGCCGACCCCCTCGCCCCGTTCCACTGGCTCGACGCCCACGACTGCGTCCTCGACGACATCTTCTGCGTGTCGTTCTTCCGCGGCGTCGCCCCCACCGACGTCCTGCGCCGCTTCGGCCCGGACGGGACGGTCGGCAGGGAGATGTCGTTCGGCGACCTGTCGGAGACGGTCGCGGAGTTCATCTCGGCGACCAGCGGCGGTTCCGGCGGCGGGCACGTCGGGGTGGTGCAGGCGAGCGGCTGGAGCGTGGCCGTCGAGCTGTGGGGCTGGTCCGCCACCCTGTCCGACCACGCCGCCGACCTCTCGCGGGGCTGCGAGCTGGTCGCGGTCTCCCGGCACGACTACGCCGAGGACAGCTTCGTCTACGCCGCCGAAGGCGAGCTCGTGACCGGGTTCACCCCGCACAGCCCCACCACCCGCTGGGGCGGCGACCCGGACCGGCTCAACCCGGCCCTGCGCAGGCTCGACCTGCCCACCGAGCCCATGGACGACGACGAGTGGGAGGCGTCGTGGGAGCGCCTGTACGAGCACAAGATGGCCCGCATGTTCGCGCTCGCGGCCGAGATCACCGGCGTGCCCTTCACCCGTGACCTGCTGGGCTTCCCGCTTCTGGTCGGCCCGGTGACCCGGAGCTGACCCGGGCGCCGGACGGACGCGCCTCGCCGAGACCCGCGAAGCGTTCGGCGACGGCGGCCGCCGCGGCGCCGGGGTCGGCGGCCTCGGTGGCCCAGGCGACGTGCCCGTCCGGACGGACGAGCGCCGCCCGGACGCCCGTCCACTCCGCGCCGGGGTCGAGCGCCGGGCCGGAGTGGTACGTCAGCCTGTGCGCGCCCGCAAGCGGCCGCGCGTCGCCCGCCAGGTCGAGGAGGACGTGGCGGCCCGCGCGCAGGAGCGTGAAGAGGGTCGCGCCGGCGAAGGCCAGGTCGGGGGCGCGGCGCCCGGTCAGCGGGTGCGCGCCGGGCGCGGCGGGGTAGGCGACGCCGAGGCCGGTCAGCCGCAGGGCCAGCGCGTCCGCCAGGTCCGGCACGGTGGCGATGAGGCGGCCGAGCAGGGTCCGCAGCGCCTGCCCGTCGGAGTCGAAGGCGGTCATCAGCGCGGTCTGCGCGCGGGTGGCGAGGAGCAGCTCGGCGCCGACCGGGTGCCGTTCGGCGTGGTAGCCGTCCAGGAGGCGACCGTCCGGTGCGGCGCCGAGGACGGTCGCGGCGAGCCGCCAGCCGAGGTTCGCGGCGTCCTGGAGGCCCACGTTCAGGCCGACGCCGCCGGCGGGGAAGTGCATGTGGGCGGCGTCGCCCGCGAGCAGGACGCGGCCCGCGCGGTACCGGTCGGCCTGCCGTGCGGCGTTGCCGAAGGACGACAGCCAGTGCGGGTCGCGCATGCCGAGGTCGCCGCCGGCGATCCGGGCGACCTTGGCGCGCAGGTCGTCCAGGGTCGGGTCGCCGGGCCAGTCGGCCCGCACCCAGTCGGGGTCGGTGCCGACGACCCGGTGCAGGGTCTCCGTCAGCGGCACCACCATGACCCCGCCGGAGGGGCCGGAGACGCTGAGCGCCCCGCCCGGCGGCGGGTCGTCCAGGACGACGTCGGCCAGCCAGCCCCACGTGGTCGCGGGGGTGCCGGGGAAGCCGATCCCGGCGGCCTCCCGCACCGTGCTGCGCGTCCCGTCGCAGCCGACGGCGTACTCGGCGTCGAGGACGTACGGCCCGTCGGGCCCGGTGGCCTCGATCCGCACGCGGGCGTCGTCCTGGGCGAGGCGGACGGCCCGGTGGCGCCGCAGCACCCGCGCGCCCATCGCGACGGCGTGCTCCTCGAGCAGTTCCTCGGTGCGGGCCTGCGGGAGCGCGAGCGTGAACGGGAAGGGGGTGTCCAGCCCGCCGAACGGCAGGCGGTCGTCGAGGGCGCCGAAGTGCCCGCCGGGGATGCGGCGGCCGTCCGCCAGGAAGCGGTCCACGACGCCCCGGGACGCGAGGAGCTCCAGCGTGCGCGGGTGGACGGTCAGCGCCTTGGACCGCGGGTCGCGCTCGGCGCGCGCCTCCAGCACCGTGACGTCCGCTCCGCCGAGCCGCAGTTCCGCGGCCAGCCACAGCCCGACCGGCCCGCCGCCGACGATGACGACCTGTTCCACGAGATCCCTCCTTGGTCAGTGACCAACAACGGTGCCCAGTACACTAGGTCAGTGACCAAGAAGCAAGGGGGCGGCGGCCCGCTCGGCCCCGGCGAGGTCGTCCGCGCCGCCCTGGACCTGCTGGACGAGCGGGGCGCCGCGGCCGTCTCCGTCCGCGGCGTCGCCGACCGGCTCGGCGTCCGCATGAACACCGTCCTGTGGCACGTCCAGAGCAAGGCCCGGCTGGTGGAGCTGATGGCGGACGCGATCGTCGCCGGCGCGCCGCTCGACGGCCTTCCCGCCCGCGGCGACGAGCGCGCCCGCGAGCTCGCGCACCGGTACCGCCGCGCCCTGCTCGCCCACCGGGACGGCGCCGCCGTCGTCGCGGGCACGTACGCCGCGGAACCCGCGACCCTCCGCTTCGGGGACGCCCTGATCGGCGCGCTCCTCGACGGCGGCCGCCCGGAACGCGAGGCGGCCTGGACCGCCTGGAGCCTCATCTACTTCACCCTCGGGCTCGCCCAGGAGGAGCAGGCCGCCCCGGACGCCCTGGCGTCCGAGCTCGGCGAGCGCATCGACCCGGACCGGCATCCGGCCCTCGCGCGGGTGCTCCCGCATTTCGCCTCCACGGCCTTCGACGACCGTTTCGACCACGGGCTCTCGCTCATCCTCCGCGGACCCGGCGCGCCCTGAGACGGTGGCGGGATGGCCGATCCGCTCGCCCCGTTCCGCCGGTTCGACCACCCCGAGAACGCGCTGGACGAGGTCTTCTGCGTGGCGCTCTTCCCCGGGCTGACGACGCCCGCTGAGCCCCGGCCCGGCCGCCCCCGGGGCGGACGAGCGGTGAACCGGCACCGAACCCGGGCGCCGTCCGGTGCGTCCACCAAGGAGACGTGATCACACCCTGGGAGGCCGATCGTGGACGTTCCGCTCATCGCCTGGCCGGTGTTCGCCGCGGGAGGCGCCGGCCTTCTCGGCTGCCACGCCTTCGCCGTCATGGCCGCGCACGAGGCGGCGGAGCGGCTGGTCGCCCCGGCGGCGCGGGCGCGCGCGGCACGGGTCGCGGGCGCGGCGGCGGTCCTGGCGGGTGCCGCAAGCGCGCTGCTCGTCTGGGCGCTGGAGGTCGGGGACCGCTGGCCCGCGGCCGCCGCGGCGGTGGGCGCGGCGGCCGGCGCAGGCCGGTCCGCGGTGGCCCTGCGGCGGGCCCGGACGCGCCCCGGCCCGGCCCCGACGTTCGCCCGCCGGATGGAGCGTCCGTCCCTGGCGGACTTCGCGGTGGGGCTGGCGTGGCTGTTCACCTCAGGGGTGATGGGGATCTTCGTGCTAATGCGGTTCGCGGGCGTCACAGAGCCGGACGCCGCCGACCTGGCGGCCCTCGCGATCCTCGGGGCGTCCTTCCTCGCGGGCCCGGCCGCGATGCTCCTGCGGTACGGCAACCTCCGCCGGGCCCGCCGGACCGGCGCCGAACCGGCCTAGGCGCGCCCGGCGCGCCGTGAGACGGTGGCGGGATGGCCGATCCGCTCGCCCCGTTCCGCCGGTTCGACCGTCCCGAGAACGCGCTGGACGAGATCTTCTGCGTGGCGCTCTACCCCGGGCTGACGCCGTCCGAGGTGCTGCGCCGGTTCGCGCCCGGCGCGGCCGGCCGGGAGGTCGCCTTCGCCGAGCTGTGGCACCTCGGCGACGAACCGGCGATGGAGGCCGAGGGCGGCCACGTCGGCGTCGTCCAGGCGAGCGGCGGCAGCGCCGCCGTCGAGATCGGCGGCTGGACCGCCGTCCTGCCGGAGCGCTGCACCGCGCTTTCGCGCGGCTGCGAGATGGTCGCCGTGTCCCGGCACGACCACGCCGAGGACAGGTTCGTCTACGCCGTCGACGGCGAGGTCGTCTGCGGGTTCGTGCCGCCCCTGCCGCACGGCGGATGGGGGAGCGACCCGCACCGGATCGACGCGGCGCTGCGCGGCCTCGGCATTCCGACCGACCGCGGGGACGACTGGAAGGACGACTTCGCGCGCCTGCACCCGGAGAAGCTCGCCCGGACGTTCGCGCTCGCCGCCGAGATCACCGGCGTCTCCTTCACCCGCGAGCTCACCGCCCTCCCGTTCCTGGCCGCCCCCATCGCCGTCCGCTGAGCCCGCCCGGCGGCCCGGGACGGGCGAGCGGTGCGGAGCGCCCGTCTCGGCGCCGGGCCGCCCACCGCTACCGGGGCATGGCGCACCGGCCGCCACCGCACGCCGGCGCCTTCGCGGTCAGGGCGGAGGCGCCTCGCCGGGGCCGGCCATCGCCGCCAGGCGGCGGGCGAGGCGGGCGGCGGCCTCCCGCAGTTCGGGGGGCTCCAGCACCTCGGCGTCGAAGCCGAGCCGGACGATGTGGACGGCGAGCCGGTCGAGATCGTCGCCGCCCGCGACGAGGACGCACCGGCCGTCGCGCTCGTCCTCGACGCGGCCGACCTGCGGCGGCACCAGCTCCCGCACCCGGTCGGCCGCCGCGTGGAGCCGCACCCGGGCGACGTACCGGTACGGCGACTCGGTGACCGAGCGCTGCACGTACGCGACCGGGTCCGGGTGCTCGCGCGGCCGGAACCGCCAGGTCGTCGCCGCGACGCCGCGCATCCGGTCGAGCCGGAAGGTGCGCCAGCCTGCGCGGTCGACGTCCCAGGCCATCAGGTACCAGCGGCGGCTGGTGGCGACCATCCGCACCGGCTCGACCGTCCGCTCCCGCTCCCGCTCGGGCTCGGCGCCGCCGCGGCCCGCGTACCGGAACCGCACCCGGACGGCGTCGCGGCACGCCCGCGCGAGCGTGACGAGCAGGTCCGGGCCGACCTCGACGCCGGGGCCGACGAGGGTGTCGGTGGCGCCGCGCACCGCGCGCACCTCGGCGCGCAGCCGCGGCGGCATGACCTGGTCGAGCTTGGCGAGGGCCCGCAGCGCGGCGTCGCCCGTCCCGGCGACCGTCCCGCCGGACGCGAGGCGCAGCGAGACGGCCGTCGCGATCGCCTCCGCGTCGTCGAGCAGCAGCGGCGGCAGCCGGGTGCCCGCGCCGAGCCGGTAGCCGCCGCCGACGCCCGCCGCCGCGCGCACGGGATAGCCGAGCGCCCGCAGCCGCTCGACGTCCCGCCGCACCGAGCGGTCCGTGACGCCGAGTTCGGCGGCGAGTTCGGCGGCCGTCCAGGACGGGCGGCGCTGCAGCAGCGCGAGCAGCCGCAGCACCCGCTCGGTCGTCCCCTCCACGGTCACGGGGCCATCGTTCCACGAATCGCGGAACGTACCTGTCCGCTATTGGGGGAAGACTCGGGTCCATGACGTGGAATTCCCTGCTGAGAGAGCAGCTCACCTGGCACTGGGACCGCCAGGTGCGGGCGCGGCTCGACGGCCTCACCGACGACGAGTACTTCTGGGAGCCGGTGCCCGGCTGCTGGAGCGTGCGGCCGCGCGGCACCGGCACCGCGCCGGTGCGGGCGGGGTCCGGCGCGATGACGATCGACTTCGCGTTCCCGCAGCCCGATCCGGCGCCGTTCACGACGATCGCGTGGCGGCTCGCGCACGTCGTCGTCGGCGTGCTCGCGATGCGGAACGCCTCGCACTTCGGCCGCACCCCCACCGACTACTACTCGTTCGAGTACGCGGGCACCGCCGCGGGCGCGCTGGCCCAGCTCGACGCGGAGTACGCGACGTGGACGGCCGGGGTGGGGGCCCTCGGCGAGGACGGTCTCGCCCGCCCCTGCGGGGAGGCCGAGGGCCCGTACGCCGAACGGCCGATGGCGACGCTCGTCCTGCACATCAACCGGGAGATGATCCACCACCTGTCCGAGGTCTGCCTGCTCCGCGACCTCTACCTGCACTCTCGTCGGGAGGCGAGCTGACATGGACGTCCAGATCACCTTCGACTGCGCCGACCCAGCCGCGCTCGCCGCGTTCTGGGCCGAGGCCCTCGGCTACCGCGTGCAGGACCCGCCGCCGGGTTTCGACACGTGGGAGCAGGCCCTGGAGGCGTGGGGCGTGCCGCCCGAGAACCGCAACGACGCGTCCGCGGCGGTCGACCCCGCGGGCGCCGGGCCGCGGCTGTTCTTCCAGCGGGTGCCGGAGCCCAAGCGGGCCAAGAACCGCGTGCACCTGGACGTCCGGGCCGCCCCGGGACTCGAGGGCGAGGCGCGCATGGCGGCCCTGGAGGACGCGGCCGCGCGCCTCGTCGCCCGCGGCGCGACCCGGCTCGAACGGCACGAGCCCGCGCCGCCGATGGGCTTCGGCCACATCGTGATGGCCGACCCCGAGGGCAACGAGTTCTGCCTCGACTGACCCGGCGGGCGCTTACCGCGCGGCGGCCGTCCGGTCGAGGAGCCGGGCGAGGACGTCCGCGGCGTGCGTCCACAGGAGCGCGCCGCCGATCCCCGGGACGACGCGGCGGTGCGCGCCGGGGATCCGGGACGCGAGGAACGCCCCGTTGTCGGGCGAATGGGACGTGTCCTGCTCGCCGTACCAGAGGTCGACCGGGACGGCGACGTCCGCGAGGTCGAACGGCCACCGCCCCATGGCCAGGACCGTGTCGCGCGCGTACCCGGCCGCCGCGCCCTGCGCGAAGCCCTCCTCCAGGGCCCGGCGGTAGGCCGCCGCGAAGCCGGGCTCGGTGTACACGGCCAGGTCGGATGGGGGGCTGCCGCCCATCACCATGTCCCACATGGCGTCCGCGCCGAAGCCCGCGAAGCGGGCGTCGGCGCCGGCCGGATCCGACGCGACCGCCGCGACGAGCCCGCGCAGGTCGGCGGGGAGCCCGGCGGCGAACTCGGGCGCCGCCACCTCGTCCGAGCCGGAGACGACGGCGAGCCCGGAGACGACCCCCGCGACCGCGCACGCGAGCGCGAACGGGGCGCCCTGCGAGTTCCCGACCATCGCCGGGCGGCCCAGGCCGCGCAGCCCCGCGAGCTCCCGCACGTCGTCGGCGAAGTGGGCGAACGTCCGTCCGGGGGCGGGCGTCGACGCCCCGAGGCCCGGACGGTCCACGGAGATCAGCCGCACGCCGAGGGCGTCCACGGCGCCCGCGCCGAACCCCAGCCGGCGGCTCGTGGCGGCACCCGGCGACAGCAGCACGGGGACGCCGTCCGGCGGGCCCCACTCGGCCCAGCCGAACGACCGTCCGTCCGGCAGCCGGGTCGCGCCGGTGCGGGCGGGCTCGGCGACGTACGTCATCGGGGCGGCTCCCGGTCCAGCTTGCGGCGTTCCCACCGGTTGGGGTGGCGGACGACGACGCCGCCGAGGCCGCCGGTGCCGGTGAGGCGCACCAGCGGCGTGCCCGCGAGCCGGTCGGGCGTCGTCTTGTCCGTGAGACCGCCGAGGCCGCCGTCCACCCCGGTGCTGTCGACCGCCCAGCCGGCGGGGACGACGATGACGACGCCGGCCGTCTGGCCGTCCACGTCCAGCCGGATCTCGGGCAGCGCGCACTGCGTCCGGGTGAAGTCGATCTTGACGCCGCCCATGCCGCCGTGCGCGGTGATGTGCGGCGGCACCTCCCAGCGCCCGGTCCGCGCGACCCCGTTCACCCCGCCCTTGAGGACGAGCGGAGAGGCCGCGACGACGGGCGGCAGGTCCGCGGTGAGCGGTGCGAGATCGGCGTGGGTGCGGGCGGTCAGTGCCACCTCCAGCCGGGTCTCCAGCTCGTCGAGCTCGATCCGGCCCTCGGCCGCCGCCTCGCGCAGCCGCTCCACGACGGCGTCCCGCTCGGCGTGCGAGACCCGCAGGTCACCACGAGGGGGGAGATCCGGGACGTCTGCGGTCATGGGTCGATCATACGGGCGATCGTCGCCTACCGGTCGGCGTCCGGGGGCGGCAGCGGGGTCGCCTTGACCGGGTGCTCCAGGAGGGCGTGCGCGGCGACCGCGACCACCGCCAGGGTCGCCACGCCCACCGCGAAGTAGACGAGGAGCAGCGTCCCCACGAGTTCCGCCGCGAATTTCCGCGCCACGTCCTGACCTCCCCCCGAAGACCGGTGCCCACGGGGGTACCCCCGCTCCCGACAAGATCAACTCGGCGCGACGAGTCTTGCCCGCAGGTTTGGCGGCCGTTGGGCTCCGGCGGGGGAACCGGCGCGCGCGGTGCGGCGCCTAAGGGGGCGTTCCCGACCGAGGAGATCGAGGCATGACCGAAGAGATCGTCCACACCGGCTACCCGCGGAACCAGATCGTGGAGTTCGGCGGGCTCCCCGTGGTGGACGCGCTGCCGTCGCGGGGCAGCTGGGACCTGCGGGAACGCGCCGCCGAGGCCCTCGCGCGGCTCGGCGCCCCGGTGCCGGACGTCCTCGAACCCGACGCCGAGCGGGACGCGGCGCGGCTGCGGGCGGCGCTCGCCGACCCGGGCTCGGTGGCCTGGTGGCTGCCGCTGATCTCCCGGACGGACGACCGGTTCGCCTACACCGACGACCACCTGCGGGAACTCGCGCGGCGGGTGAAGGGCGAAGAGGTGACGGCGCTCGTCCTCGGCGGCACGCTGGACATCGGCCAGATCGAGGACTACGAGGAGGAACCGATCGACGCGGCGGGCCCGCCGCTCTTCACCGTCCCGCCGCCGGACGGGTCCGACGAGCAGGGCGACGACGAAGTGCTGGCGATCGCCGTCGAGGCGATGGCGCGCCGCGCCGGGGACTTCCCGAACCTGCGGGCCCTGTACATCGGCGAGATCGACGACGACCAGCGCTGCACCTGCAACGGCGTCGACACGGCGCTGCTCCTGGGCGCGCTGCCGAACCTCTCCGAATTCGTCATGTGCTCCTTGTTCGGCCTGCGGTTCCAGGTCCCGGAGCACACCGGCCTCCGCCGGCTGGCCTTGCAGGGCCCGATGTTCCCGGACGACGTCCTGGGCCTCGCCGCCTGCCGGCTGCCCGCCCTGGAGCACCTGGACCTGTGGTCGAGCGAGGATTTCTCCGACGCCCAGGACCCCGACGAGCGCGCGGCCCTCGACGCGCTGTTCCACAGCGACACGATGCCCCGCCTGCGGCATCTCGGGTTGCGCGAGTTCACGTTCGTCGACGACATGGTCGAGCAGCTCGCCGCTTCGCCGCTGGTGCCCAGGCTGGAGAGCCTCGACCTGTCCCGCAGCGCCCTCACCGACAAGGGAGCGCAGGCGCTCCTCGACCACGAAGCCTTCCGCGGCCTCGCCCGCCTGGACCTGCGGCGCCACTACCTGACCGACGAGATGACCGAGCGCGTCCGGCGGGCGTTCACCGAGGCGGGCGTCGACGTCGATCTCCGCCACGGCATGCGCCGCCGGTGACCGCCGTCAGACCGTGACGACGATCTTCCCCGCCTGCCCGCCGCGGAGCGGCGCACGTGAAAGGGGCCGTCCACCCGGTGGGTGGACGGCCCCTCGTCGCGCGGGAGGCGCGGGTCAGGCCTTGACGGCCTGGATCTCGAGCTGGATGTCGACCTTGTCGCCGAGCATGGCCTTGTCGCCCTTGAGCGGGATGTTGAACTCGACGCCCCAGTCGCGGCGGTTGATCTGCGTGGTGGCGGAGAAGCCGGCGCGGGTGCCGCCCCACGGGTCCTCGCCGACGCCGTGGAACTCGACCTCGAGGGTCACCGGGCGGGTGACGCCGCGGATCGTCAGCTCGCCGTCGACGTAGTGGTCGCCGCCCTCGGAGCGGACGCCCTTGGTGGCGAACGTCATCGTGGGGTGGTTCTCGACGTCGAGCACGTCGGACGAGCGGACGTGGCCGTCCCGGTCGGCGTTGCGGGTGTCGATCGACGCCATCGTGATCTCGGCGGTCGCGGTCGTGTCGGCCAGCTCCTCGGCGACCTGCACGGAGCCGGAGAACTCGGTGAACGAGCCGCGCACCTTCGTCATCAGGTGGCGGATCGAGAACGTGACCTCGGAGTGGGTCGGGTCGATGTTCCAGGTCCCGGCGGTCAGCTCGGGCGCGACGGCGGCGATGCTCATGGTGTGCTCCTATGTGCTTGAAAGTTCAACGACCTGTTCGCAGGTTAGTTGAGTGTTCAAACACTGTCAAACCCCGGGATGTTCCCGTCCGCGTGCAACCCTCCGCCCGCCCCGTGCGTAGTGAGCGGTCGCAGAGGCAAATCCGGCCCTACGACCACCTGGAGGCTCCGTGAGCGAGGAACCGTCCCGCGTCCCGCTCGGGCTGGCGGCGGGCGCGGCCGCCGCCGCGCTGCTGCTGACCGGTTGCGGGGGAGGCGGGAAGGCCGCCGCCGGCGCCGCCGGCGCGGCCCCCGCGGGCGACCTGCCCCAGGCCACCACCTACACCACCCTCGACGGGCTGCCGCGGGACTCCGCGCCGCCCGCAGACGGCCCCACCACCGTCGTGCACCCGGAGAAGACCGTCCCGGTGTCGGCGGAACCCGGCGGGCCCGCCCTCGCCGAGCTGCCCGCCACGCAGCTCAAGGGCCCCACCTGGGTGCCCGTCGTGGAGAGCCGCCCCGGCTGGCGGCGCGTCCTGCTGCCGAGCCGCCCCAACCGGGTGACCGGCTGGATCCCCGACAAGGGACTGCGGGCCGCGCGCAGCACGCACGTCATCAAGGTCGACCTCAGCGACCGCGAGATGACGCTGGCCGAGTCCGGGCGGGACAAGGGCACGTGGACGGTCGCGGTCGGCGCCCCCAAGACGCCCACCCCCACCGGACGCACGTTCCTGCTCGCGTCCCTGGCACCGCCCGAACCCACCTACAGCCCCCTGATCCTCCCCGTCGGCGCCCACTCGGCGACCCTCGACACCTTCGGCGGCGGCCCCGGGACGGTCGCGTTCCACGGCTGGCGCGACGCGTCCGTCTTCGGCGAGGCCGTCACGCACGGCTGCGTCCGCGTCCCCGCCGACGCCCTCGACCGGCTCTCCCGGGTGCCGCTCGGCAGCGTCGTCGACATCCGGGCCTGACACGAACGACCAAGGAGAAACCCCCATGCGTACGATCACCCGTTGCGCCGTCGCCCTCGGCGCCCTCGCCCTGCCCCTCGTCCTGCCCCTCGTTCCGGCTGCCCCGGCCGCCGCGACCGCCGGCGGGACCGGCTCGGCGTTCGCCGTCGCCGCCACCGGCCCGGTCGCGATCCCCGCGACGCCGTCGGTGTCGTCGGACGCGCAGCGCCCCGAGCGCGACAGCGTCGCCGAGCTCCCGGACAACCCGCTCGTCCGGGCGGGCGCCCTGAACGCCGCCGCCTGGTCCGGGCACGCCCGCGCGTCCGCCGCCGACGTCGTCGTGTCGCGGCTCGGCCTGGAGGCCGCCGCCGTCACGGCCAAGTGCGAGAACGGCAACGGCGTCTCGCACCTGGCCAGGGCCACCCTGGACGGCCGGAAGCTGCAGGCGAACGCCCGGCCGAACAGCGCCGTGCAGATCGACCTGCCGAAGCTCGGGAACGCGTCCGTCACGCTGAACCGGCACGTCCGCGACCGTGACGGCTCCCTCACCGTCACCGCGATCGAGATCGTCCTCCCGCTGCCCGGAGGCGTGACGCAGAAGCTGAGCATCGCCTCGGCCACCTGCGGCAAGACCGCCGCGAAGCCCGGCGACCCCGGTACCCCCGGTGGTGGCGGCGAGCCGGGCGGCCCGTCGGCCGGCACGCCCTCCGCCCCGGCCGCGACCCCGTCCGCGCCGGTGTCGGCCGCGCCCGTCCCGACCCCGGTGGCCGGCGACCTCCCCGTCACCGGCTGACCCGAGACCCCGCGGGGCGCGCCGTCCGCTCACCCTCCCTTGGACGGCGTGCCCCGCGGGCCGGGGCGCAGGACGTCCAGGAACCGGGCGTTCGACTCCACCGCGCGGGCGGTCAGCTCCTCGCGGACCAGCCGGACGGCCTCCAGCCCCAGGTCGCCGGTGAGGTCGGGATGCCCGGCGAGGCCCGCGGGAGCGTCGGACGGGAGGGCGGCGCCGGCCGCCCGGAGGTACCGCTCCCACTCGCGGTGCGCGCGGACGGCGTCGTCGACGGGCTCCAGGTACGCGGAGATCTGCGCGATGAACTCCGCGTCGGCCCGCCGGGCCGCGGCGACGGCCTCGGCCTCCGGCCGCGGCGCCTCCCGCACCCGGTCGGCGGCGGCGTGCGCCGCGAGGTCGTCGATCTCGGCGACCAGCGGCGCCCGGTCGCGCATCCGGACCGCCATCGCCCACTCGGCCTCGTGCAGCGCGGCCAGGACGGGCGCGGCGTCGAACGCGGGGGCGAGCAGCCGCCCGGCCTCTGCGACGCGCTCCCGCGCGTGCCGGACGTCCGCGAGCCGTGCGCGTTCGACGGGCCCGAGGTCCGCGGGGTCGATCGCGCGGTCCCGTCCGATCACGTGCGTGACGCCGCGGGCGCCGAAGGCGAGGAAGATCGCGAACGCGAACCCGTGCAGGATCCCGAACGGGACCGTCACCGTCCCGAACGCCTCCGCCATGACGATCGCCCACACCGCCCAGACGCCGAAGAAGCACGCGATCAGCCCCGCGCCCGACAGCGCCGTCGCCCGCCGGTCGGACGCGTTGGCCGGGACGTACGCGAACGCCGCGGCGATCCCGGCGGCCGACGCCCAGCCCGTCCCGCCCACCTGCCGGACGGTCTCGACCGCGGCCACCGCGCACCCGAACACGAGCGCGCCCACCAGCAGGCGCTGCCGCAGGAACCGGTGCGAACCGGGCCGGGTGCCGGGCCGGTCGAGGAGGAGCGCCCCCTCGCCCGCCCGCAGCCGCGCGAGCGTCCCGGCGGGCAGCAGCGGGTCGAACACCATGCCGGCGGGCACGGTGCCGCGGCTCCGGATCCCGTCTCCTCGCATGCGTCCCTCCGCCCTGGCGGCGTCCAGGGCGGGATCGCATCACGCGGGGGTGTGCGCCGGTGCAACGGCCGGTGAAGCCCGGCCGTCCACAGGATGTGGATACGCGCGCCGGCGGGTCAGTCGGCGATGGTGATGCCGAGGGCGGCGGCGAGGGACGGCAGGACGCTGCGGGCGTCGGACGGCGCGAGCACCGCGCCGTCGAGGCTCTCCACGCCCGCGACGTCCCACAGGTCGCAGCCGGTGAAGCGGGCCCCGGTCAGCGTGGCGCCGCTGAACCGGGCGCCCGCGAGCCGGCAGTCCTCGAACCGGACGCCCGGCAGGTCGGCGCCCTGGAAGTTCGCCTCCCGCAGGTCGCAGTTCCGGAACACGACGTCCTTGAACCTGCTGAACCGGTAGTCGCTGAGGTCGGCCCGGCACTCGTCGAACAGGACGTCGCGGAAGCCGCAGTCCGTCCAGGACGTGCCGGTCAGCCGCGAGCGGACGACCCGCGCGTTGAACGCCCGGGAGTCGAACAGCCGCAGGTTCGCGAGGTCGCAGCCGGTGAGCGCGACGTCCGCGAATCCCGCGCGCCGCAGCGTCCCGGCGGACAGCCGCGTGTCGGTGAACCTGCACCGCTCGAAGTCGACGCCCTCGACGTCGTGCCCGACGAGGTCGAACGGGCCCCACGCGAGCGCGATGTAGGTGCCGTCGTCCCGCAGTTCGTCGTGCAGGGGGTCGGCGGGGGTGAGCGACGCCGGGATCCGGGGTGCCTTCGGTTCCTTCGGCACGGTGGTACGCGACGGCATGGCCGCGACCCTACCCGCCCCAACACGCGGCGCTTTCCGTCGTGCCCGTATCGGTGATTTCGGTCGCGACGGTGCTGGGAGGAAGCCGGTGCGCTGTGCCATGGTGCGGCCTTGGGCGCCGTTCGGGAGGTAGGCGTGGGCGACTGGCGGGTCTCCGGTTTCACCGAGGTGATGGAGCTCGGCCGCGGCGGGCAGGGGCGCGTGGTGCTGGCCAGGCACGAGACCGCGGGCACCCCGGTCGCGATCAAGTACGTGACGGCGGCGGACCGGGAGCCGCTGCGGCACGAGGCGCGGATGCTCGGGACGGTCGAGAGCCCGCACGTGGCGCGGCTGTACCGGCTGGTGGAGAGCGACGAGGGCGTCGCGCTGATCATGGAGGCGGTCGAGGGCGTCACGCTGAAGGAGGTGCTGGCCCGGCACGGGGAGCTGGCGCCGGAGGCGGCGCTCGTCGTGCTGAAGGGGTCGCTGCTGGGGCTCGCGGCGGCGCAC
Source organism: Spirillospora sp. NPDC052242 (assembly GCF_040679555.1). NCBI lineage: Bacteria > Bacillati > Actinomycetota > Actinomycetes > Streptosporangiales > Thermomonosporaceae > Spirillospora > Spirillospora sp. NPDC052242. Next base: position 49,640 of record NZ_JBFAUZ010000013.1, on the reverse strand, counting down.
GCGGTCGGCGTGGTGCACCGCGACTACAAGCCGTCGAACGTGATGGTCCCGGCGGACGGGCGCAGCAAGCTGATCGACTTCGGGGTGGCGGTGGCGGCGGGGGCCGCGTCGGCGTCGGGCACGCCCGCGTACATGGCGCCCGAGCAGTGGCGCGGCGAGGCGGTGTCGCCCGCGACGGACGTGTACGCGGCGACGTGCGTGTTCTTCGAGTGCGTGACGGGGCGGCGCCCGTTCGCGGGGGCGGGCGGGCACCTGTCGGAGGAGCCGCCGGTCGAGGACGTCGCCGAGCCGCTGCGCCCCCTGGTGGCGGCGGGACTCGCGAAGGACGCGGACGGACGTCCGGCGAGCGCGTCGGCGTTCGTCGAGGAGCTGGAGCGGGTCGCGGGCGATGCGTACGGGGACGGCTGGGAGGACCGGGGCGTGCGCGTCCTGGCCGGTGCGGCGGTCGCGCTCGCGTCGCTGTTCCCGCTGGCGGCCGCCGGGATCGGGACGGGCGGCGCCGCGGGCGGCGCGCTCGCGGGCGGTGCCGCGGGCGGCGGCGCGGCGGGTGCGGCGGGCGGCGCGGCGGGCGCGGCCGGTGGCGCGGCGGGCGGGTCGGCGGGGTCGGCGTCGGCCGGGTTCCTCGCGAAGGTCGGCGGCGCGAAGGCGATCGCGGCGGCCGGGGGCACGGCGGCCGTCGTGGCGGCGGGGAGCGGCGTCGCGGTGTGGCAGGCGGGCGACGACGGCCCGCCGCCGCGCGCGTTCACCCCCGGCGAGGTGACGCTCGCGTCCGCGACGATCGGCGACCCGTCCATCAACCTGGCCTCGGGGACGGTCCGGTTCGCGCAGGTGAGCGGGCATTCGGACCCGGCCGTCCAGCAGCGGATCAACGCGGCGCTGCGGGCGCCGGTCGACCAGTCCGTCGCGGACTACCGGCGGTTCCTGGAGCAGGCGGGCGGGCTGTCGAACCAGGCGGTGCCGGGGCCGCCGCGGCCCGTCCAGATGCGCTCGGACGTCGTGTACCGGGGGCCGCGGCTGCTGTCGGTCCGGTACCTGGTGAGCGTCCCGGTGTACGCGGGCGGCGGGCAGCACATCACGCCGAAGGCCGTCAACATCGAGCTCGCGACGGGGCGGCTGCTCGGGCCGGAGCAGATCTTCACCGCGGCGGCGCTGCGGGACCCGAAGCTGGCGGAGCTGTCGCGGCGCTTCCAGCCGCCGCCCGAGACCCCCGCGTGCGGCTACCGGACGCTGTCGGAACGGACCGAGTTCGCGGCGGACCATCCGCTCTCCGGGGTGTCGTTCTCCCTCACGAAGGACCGCGTGGAAACGGTCTTCACCCCGGACGAGTTCTGCCTCACGTTCGACTTCTTCAAGCCGACGTCCGTCCCCTACGCGAAGCTCGGGGACCTGATGCGGCCGGAGGTCAGGGACCTCGCGACCGCGACGACCCCGCCCTGACCGGGGCCGCCGGGGCCGCCAGGGTCAGGCGCCGGCGACGGGTTCGGGGACCTCGGCGGGACGGCGGTGCTCCAGGGCGACGCGGAGCTGGGCGCGGCCGCGGTGGATCCGCGAGCGGACGGTGCCGAGCTTGACGTTCAGCGTCGCGGCGATCTCCTCGTAGGTGAGGCCCTCGATGTCGCACAGCACGACGGCGGCGCGGTACTCGGGGGCGAGCCCGTCGAGGGCCCGCTGGATGTCGGCGTCGAGGTGCCGCTCGTCGTACGCCTGCGCGGGGCTCGGCTCGCGGCCCTGGAGGCGTTCGGCGGCGTCGTCGGCGAGCGCGTCGAAGCGGATGCGCTGCTTGCGGCGGGCCCGGTCGAGGAACAGGTTCGTCGTGATCCGGTGCAGCCAGCCCTCGAACGTGCCCGGACTGTAGGAGGACAGCGAACGGAAGACCCGGATGAAGACGTCCTGGGTCAGGTCCTCGGCGTCGTGCCGGTTGCCGGTCAGGCGGTACGCCAGCCGGAACACCCTTGTGGAGTGCTCGGTGACGATCTCCTCCCACGTCGGAGGCGTCCACGCCATTGCGCCTGGGCTCACCACTACCCCCGTCTGATGCTGAATCGTTACGACCAAGCATGCCGGTACCCGGATAAGAGGCGTGTAAGGACGGGCGGCGTGGCCGGATCCGGGCGCGATTTGTGATCCATCTCATTGGACCCGCTGTCCAGGGTCATTGAGTACTTACTGGCAACCCGAGCATGATTCGGAACAACCTTCTCACCCACCCCGAAAGGCGAGGACGGCCATGGCGCGAAGCTACAACCTGGCGGATCTGATCGAGATCCTGGCGGAGGCGGGGCCGGACCGCCCGGCGCTGGTGGCCGGGGACGAACGCCGCACGTTCGCCGAGCTGAGCGCGCGGGCGAGCCGCGTCGGGCACCACCTCGCCGACGCGGGGGTGCGGGCCGGCGAGCACGTCGCGATCCTCGCCTACAACCGGGCCGAGTGGATCGAGGCGATGCTCGGCGCGTTCAAGATCAGCGCCGTGCCGATCCCCGTGAACTACCGGTACGTCGCGGGCGAACTGCACCACGTCCTGTCCGACTCCGACTCGGTCGCGCTCATCGGCGAGCGGTCGCTGCTGGCGCGCGTCCAGGAGGTCCGCGCCGACCTGCCGAAGCTGCGCCACGTCGTCGTCCTGGAGGACGGCGGGACGGACGACGTCCCCGGCGCCGTCGAGTACGAGGCGGCGCTCGCCGCGGCCGACCCGTCCGACGACTTCCCGGCGCGGTCGAACGACGACCGGTACATCATGTACACGGGCGGGACCACGGGATACCCGAAGGGCGTCGAGTGGCGCTGCGAGGACATCTTCTTCGGCGCCCTCGGCGGCGGCAACGTCCTCGGCGACCCGGTGACGAGCCCCGAGCAGCTCGCGGAGAACGCCGAGCAGGGCGGGATGGCCGTGCTCGACTGCGCGCCCGTCATGCACGGCGCCGGGCAGTGGGTCGCGTTCATGGGGCTGTTCAACGGCGCGAAGGTCGTCCTCTACACCGACCACGCGTTCGACGCCGACAAGGCGCTGCGGCTCGTCGCGGAGGAGCAGGCCAACGTGCTGATGCTGGTCGGCGACGTGATGGCGCGGCCGGTCGCGAAGGCCCTCGCCTCCGGGGACCACGACACGTCGTCGCTGCTCGGCATCGCGTCCGGCGGGGCGCCGCTCACCGAGGGCGCGAAGGCCGCCCTCCAGGAGCACCTGCCGAACGTGATGTTCCTCGACAACTACGGCGCCTCGGAGACCGGCGCGTGCGGCCCGTCCGTCGGCGGCAAGGAGGGCACCGCCCGGTTCATGATGAAGCCCGGCATCACGGTGCTCGACGACGACCTGAAGGTCGTCGAGCCCGGCGAGATCGGGAAGCTGGCGCGCAGCGGGCACATCCCGCTCGGCTACTACAACGACCCCGAGAAGACCGCCTCGACGTTCTTCACCGACGCCGACGGCACCCGCTGGTCCGTCCCCGGCGACTTCGCGAGCCTGGAGGAGGACGGCACGATCGTCCTGCTCGGCCGCGGCTCGCTGATGATCAACACCGGTGGCGAGAAGGTGTACCCGGAGGAGGTCGAGGTCGCGCTCAAGGACCACCCGGACGTCTACGACGCGGTCGTCGTCGGGCTCCCGGACGAACGCTTCGGGCAGGTCGTCGCCGCCGTCGTGTCGCCCCGCCCCGGCGCGGCGATCACCCTCGACGAGCTGACCGAGCACTGCCGGGGCCGCCTCGCCGGGTACAAGCTGCCGCGCCGGCTCACGGTCGTCGACGAGGTGCAGCGCACGGCCGTCGGCAAGTCCGACTACAAGTGGGCCAGGAGCGTGCTGACCTCCTGACCCCCGGCCGGACGGTCAAGGATTCATGGGGCCGCGCGGGGCGTGACTTGGGTGCGTTCCCGCGCATAACCTCCCCATGACCGAGGACCGTCCGGTGCCGCTCGCGCGACGGTATCGCCTGCTCTCGATGGTCGGCCGCGGCGGCATGGGGACGGTGTGGCGCGCCCGCGACGAACTCCTCGGCCGGGACGTCGCGGTCAAGGAGCTCCGCGTGCCCGCCCGCACCACCGACGCCGAGCGCGCGGCGCTGCGCCGCCGGCTGCTCACCGAGGCCCGCGCCACCGCCGCGCTCCGGCACCCCGGCGTCGTCGCCGTCCACGACGTCCTCGTCGAGCGCGGGCGCCCGTGGATCGTCATGGAGTTCCACGAGTCGCGGTCGCTCGCCCGGCTGATCGACGAACGGGGACCGCTCGGCGTGCGGCGCACCGCCGAGATCGGCGCGGCCGTCCTGTCGGTGCTGCGCGCCGCGCACGGCGCCGGGATCCTGCACCGCGACGTCAAGCCCGCGAACGTGCTGGTCCGCGACGACGGCCGCGTGCTGCTCACCGACTTCGGCCTCGCCCTGCACACCGGACGCCCGCAGGACGAAGACGTCCGGGACGAGCGGGGCCTTCGGGACGGACGGGATCTTCAGGACACGCTGGGTGCGCGTGACGCGGGGGGAGCCTGGGTTGCGGCGGGCGGGGCCGGCGGGGCGGTCGCGGGGATCGAGGGGACGCCCGCGTACCTGCCGCCCGAACGGGTCAACGGCCTGCCGGGCGGGCCCGCGTCCGACCTGTGGTCGCTCGGCGCGACCCTGTACGCGGCCGTCGAGGGCGAGTCCCCGTTCCTGCGGTCGCACGCGCTCGGGTCGATGGTCGCGGTGCTGCTCGGCGACTATCCGCGTCCCGAACGGGCGGGGGCGCTCGCCCCGGTCATCGAGGGGCTGCTCCGGCACGACCCGGACGACCGGCTCCCGGCCGGCGAGGTCGCGCGGCTGCTGGACGCGGCGGCGCGGCCGGACGAACCGCTCGTCCCGCGCCCGCGCGCGCCCTGGCGGCCCGGCGGGTCAGGCGGGTCCGGCGGGTCCGCGCGCCGGCGGACGCGGGCCCGGCCCGGCGCGGTCGCGAGCGTCGCGGCGCTCGCCGTCGTCGCGGCGGGGCTCGGCACGTGGACGGCGCGGTGGACGTCGGTCGGCAAGGGCCACGCGACCGCCCCGGCGGCGGACCCGTTCGTCGAGCTGGCGCCCTACCGGGAGGTGGACGCCTACGCGGTGCGGGTCCCGGCGACCTGGCGGGTGGAGCGGCGCGGCGCGGTGATGCGGTGGCGGGACGGCGCGTCCGGGCGCGGGCTGCGCATCGCCCCGGCGTCCGGCGACCCCCTCGCGGGGCTGCGGGCCGCCGAGCGGGCGCTCGTCGCGGACGGGCGGCGCCCCGGGTACGTCCGGGTGCGGCTGGGGTCCGGGCCGGGACCCCGCGACGGCGCCGAATGGGAGTTCACCTGGCGGGGTGCGGGCGGCGGGCGGCACGCGCTGTGCACCCGCACGGCCGGGTACGAGCTGTGCTTCTCCGCGCCCGAGTCGCGGTGGCGGCCGGATCTCCGCCTCTACGACCGGATCCTCGCCTCGTTCCGCCCGGACGGCGGCACGGCGGAACCTGCGGAGCGTTAGAGCGTCTGCTGGAGGCGGAGCAGGAACTCGGCGTTCGACGACGTGCCCTTCATCTTCTCCAGCAGGTGCTCGACGGCCTGCTGCCGGTCGAGGCCGGTGAGGGCGCGGCGCAGCCGCCACGTCAGCTCCAGCTCCTGCGGCGACATGAGCAGCTCGTCGCGGCGCGTCCCGGACGCCTCCACGTCGACGGCCGGGAAGATCCGGCGGTCGGCCAGGCCCCGGTCGAGCTTCAGCTCCATGTTGCCGGTGCCCTTGTACTCCTCGAACAGGACGTCGTCCATGCGCGACCCGGTCTCCACGAGCGCGGTCGCGAGGATCGTCAGGGATCCGCCCTCCTCGATGTTGCGGGCGGCCCCGAAGAACTTCTTCGGCGGGTAGATCGCGGTCGTCGCGACACCGCCCGCCAGGATGCGGCTGCTGGACGGCGCGGCCAGGTTGTAGGCGCGGCCCAGCCGGGTGATCGAGTCGAGCAGCATGACGACGTCGTGGCCCTGCTCGACGAGCCGCTTGGCGCGCTCGACGGCCAGTTCGGCGAGCGCCGTGTGGTCCTGCGCGGGCCGGTCGAACGTCGAGTGCAGCACCTCGCCCTCGACCGTCCGCTGCAGGTCGGTGACCTCCTCCGGACGCTCGTCGATCAGCACCACCATCAGGTGCGCCTCGGGGTTGCCGCGCGCGATGCCGTTCGCCAGCGCCTGCAGCATCATCGTCTTGCCGACCTTCGGCGGCGACACGATCAGCCCGCGCTGGCCCTTCCCGATCGGCGCGACGAGGTCGATGATCCGGGTGGCGAGCGGGCCGGTGTCGAGCCGCAGCCGCTCGTCCGGGAACAGCGGGGTCAGCTTGCCGAAGTCGGGACGTCCCGCGGCCTCGGCGGGCGGGCGCCCGTTGACGGTCTCCAGGCCCGCCATCGCGCGGAACTTGTCGCGGCCCGTCTTCGGCGGCCGGGCCGTGCCCGCCACGATGTCGCCGGGCCGCAGGTGGTGCGCCCTGACCTGGGCGAGGGAGACGTGCACGTCCTCGGGCCCCGCGAGGTAGCCGGAGGTGCGCACGAACGCGTGCTTGTCCTGGACGGCGAGGACGCCGCTGAACGGCACGAGCGGTTCGTCACCGGCGGGGCGCCGCTGCCCGCCCTTGCGGGCGGCCTGCGCGGGCACGGCGTGCCCCCGCGGGCTGCTCGTGCCGGGGGTGCGGCCGGTGCTCAGGGTGGAAATGGACATTCGTGTCCCTTCTCCGGCGAATGCGGACGAAAGACCGCGTGCCGGGGGTCGATGCCCCGCGTACGGCGGCGGCTTCCGCGGCGCGTACGCGAGAGGAAATGTGAGAAGCAGCTCGGTTCACCGGGCTGACGTCGGCTCCCTAGGTGCGGCGGTCCGGGCCGAAAGCGACCGGACGGTCGATCACCGGGCGCTCAGATGGCCCGGGCGGGGAAGAAAACGCCTTCGCCGCCTGCCTGCGGCGAACTTTGGACGCTGCCTCGACATTACAGCACGTACGACCGCTTCCGCATTCCCGGGGCCGCGCGAATTTCCCGCTCACCCCGGCTGCACCGACACCACCCGGAACGTCGCCCGGTCGATCAGCCCGTCCTGCAGGCACCCGAGCATCCGCCGCAGCGCGTGCTCGCCCAGCGCGGGACGCACCACGATCGCGTACCGGCGCTCGCCCAGCGGGACCGCCCCGCCGCCCTGCACGTACGGCCGCGTCGACCCCCGGCAGTACTCCCACAGCCGGTCGACCAGCGGGTCCACGGACGCCGCACCGGTGTCGCCCCGCGTGTCCGCCTCGATGACGAGGGTGCTCGCGGCCGCCGCGACCGGATCGTCCGGCCGGTCCTGCGTCAGCTCCGCGAGCTGGACGACGGCGAACCCCGTGACGAGCGCCCCGGCGAGCCCGAGCGCGATCGCGCGGCCGCGTCCGTCCGGCCGGGGCTCCGGCGCGCCCGCGAGGACGCCCCCGCCCGGCGGCGCCAGCCCCCGCGGGAGCCCCGCGTCGCGGCCGAACGCCCCCGACACCCGCTCGACCAGCGCGGCGACGCCCGACACGATGATCCCCGCGCCCAGCAGGACCGGGATGAACACCCGGTACCGGTCGTCGTCCTCGAGCCACCGGAACCGCGGCGCGTCCGTCCCGCCCTCCGCGTACCGGCCCCGCGGGACGGGCGCCGGCTCGGCCCGCAGCTCCGCGAGCCCCCGCTCGATCCGCGCGAGCCGCCGCGCGCCCGCCGCCGCGACCCCCACCACCAGCGCGATCAGCAGCAGCACCCCGGACATCAGCGCCCGCTGCCACTCCCACCGCACCAGGTACACGACCACGTACGCGGCCGTCCAGAAGATCGTCACGCCCAGCACCAGGTAACCGAGCCGCCGCGCCGTCATGCGACCGACTCCTCGTCCGCGCGGTGCAGCGTCTCGACGCGTCCGGTGTCGCCGTCCACGAGCAGCCGCGTCCCGTCCGGGAACCGCTCGACCGCGCCGCGCAGCCCGACGACCGTCGGCACCCCCATCTCCCGCGCGAGGATCGCCAGGTGCGACAGCGGGCTGCCGGTCTCCGCGATGAGCCCCGCGAGCGCCGGCAGCCGCGACGCCAGCGACGGCGCGAGCGTCCGGACCACCAGCACCGCGCCGGGCGGCGGCTCCCCCGGGCCCGCGTGCACGAGCCCCTCGCCCCGCCCGCCGCCCGCGGGCCGCGCCCCGTCCCCCGGCGGCGCCGCCTCCGCGACGATCCGCTCCCCGGCCAGCCGGAACGCCGCCGGCAGCGGCGCCGTCCGCGGCGGCGCCGGGCGCCGCTCCAGGTCGGCGGGCAGCGCCCCGCCGTAGAGCGCCGACACCAGCTCGTCCAGCCGCAGCGCCCGCACCAGCTCGGCCCGTGCGAGCGCCCCGCCGTCCGCCAGCCGCACCCCGGCCGTCCACGCGAGCCGGGCCCCGAGCTCCTGCACCCACCGGATGCGCAACCGCAAAGCCTCCCGAGGCGCCAACGCGCCGGACGCGGGGGGTCGGGCGGTGGCGGGGACGTCGGGGGTCGGGGGGAGGGCGAGGGCGGGGGGTATCGCGGGCGGGGCGAGGGTGAGGACGTCCGGTTCGGACGCGACGATGCGTGCGTCGTCGTCGCCGCGGGCGCGGCCTCGTGCCAGTGCGGCGAGGCCGTGGGCGGCGGCCGTCGCGCCGTCCGGTGCAGCGTCGCCCGCCATCGTCCCGGCGAGGGCCTCGAGGCCGTGCAGGGCGGTGAGGGTCGCGCGGGTCCAGTGGAGCGCGGCGGCCAGTTCGGCGTCGGTGAGCTCGTGCAGGGACGGGACGGCGGCGAGATCGGCGTCGACGCCCGCGGCGGCGCCGGCGGCGAGGGCGGGGAGTTCGGCGCGCAGGCGGCCGACGCGCCACGCGGCGCGCAGGCGGCGCAGCGGCGGCAGCGGGTTCAGCGGGTCGAGGCGCCGGCGGCGGGCCGGTCCGGCGCCGAGGCGGCGCAGGTCGGCGGCGGCGCGGCCGCCGACGGCGCGGACGGTCGGGGCGCGCCGCAGCGCCCGCCGGGACACGGCGCCCGCGGTGGCGAGGGCCTCGCCGAGGCCCCGGTCGAGCGGGACGAGCCAGAGGTCCTCCTCGAGGGGCGACAGCGGGTCGGGGAGAGTCTCGGCGACCGGGCCGGGGCCGAGGAGGACGGCGCCGCGCGGGGGGAGCGGGGCGAGCGCCGTCACCGGGCGGCTCTGCAGCAGCCACAGGCGGCCGTCGTGCCCGAACGCGAACTCGACGTCCTGCGGGCCGCCGAACACCTGCGCCGTCCGCGCGGCGAGGCGGGCGAGGCGGCGGAGCTGGAGGGGCGTCAGCGGGCCGCCGTCGCGGTCGGCGCCGACGAGGCGGCCGCGGCGGGTCAGGTCGTAGCGGGTGCCGTCGACCTCGCCGCCGACGAGCGCCTGCGGGCCGCCCGGCGCGGCCGACACGATCACCCGGTCGGTGCGCCCGTCGACCGGGTCGGCGCCGAACATCACCCCGCCGGACGCGGCGTCGAGCTCGGGCTGGACGAGCACCGCCATCGTCCCCGGGCCGGTCGCGGACGCGGCGACCTCGTCGACCGCGCGCCGGAAGTCGGCCCAGCCGGCGACGCCGAGGACGGACGTGAACCGGCCGGCCATCGAGGAGACCTCGCCGTCCTCCAGCGTGGAGGACGACCGCACCACCAGGGCGCGCTCGCCGTCGCGGCTCAGCCGCGCCCACGCGGCCCGCAGGTCGTGGGTGTCGGCGTACCGCTCGTGCCGGTCCATGCACGGCACGGGGATCACGAACCCGGGGAGGACGGGCAGGTCGTGCGACGCGGCCCGCGCGAGGTTCGCCGCCTTGGCGCCGGCCCGGTCGGGCACGGTCGCCAGCGGATCGTCCAGGCCGATCGTCCAGAAGGCGCGTGTGCTCTGCTGCACCACGGACTCCGTTTCCTCAAAGCCGCCCACTAACAAGAATCCGCTGAACGGCACCGGAATTCCTCCCTCACAGGGGGTGTCTCGAAATCCGCCTGGAGGGTGTGGCGGGGGCGTAAGGAAGTCCTTCTGCAGGTGGAGGACGACCCTGGTACGGGCGGGGGTCCGGGGCCCTTCTACGATGCTCGGGTGCTGCACTGCGAGGTCGCCGGGGGCGTCGGGACGATCACGATCGACCGCCCGGACAAGCGGAACGCGATGTCGGCCGGCATGTGGCGCGAGCTGCCCCGGATCCTCGACGGGCTCGCCGCGGACGCGTCCGTCCGGGCGGTGGTGCTGACGGGCGCGGGCGGGAACTTCTGCGCGGGCGCCGACATCGGCGAACTGGGGGACATCCACCGGGACGACGACACGCACCTGTCGACGGTCGCGGAGCGGGCCCTCGCCGCGTTCGGGAAGCCGACGATCGCGGCGATCGAGGGCGTGTGCGTCGGCGGCGGCTGCCAGCTCGCGGCGGCCTGCGACCTGCGGTTCGCGGCGGCGGACGCCCGGTTCGGGATCACCCCGGCGCGGCTCGGCATCGTCTACCCGGTGGCCGCCACCGTCCGGCTCGTCGGGCTGGTCGGGCCCGCGGCGGCGAAGCACCTGCTGTTCTCGGCGGAGCTGATCGGCGCGGACGACGCCCTGCGCATCGGCTTCCTCAACGAGGTCGTCGCCGACCTGCCCGCGCGGGTCGCGGACTTCACCGCGACGCTCGCGTCCCGCTCGCTGCTGACGCAGTGCGCCACGAAGGACATCGTGGACGCGGTCGCCGCGGGCGGCGACGTCCGCGGCCGGGCCGCCCGCTGGCTCGCGGAGATGGACGGCAGCGGCGAGCTGCGGGAGGGCGTCGCGGCGTTCCTGGAGCGCCGCGCCCCCGAGTTCCCGTGGACGCCTCAGCGGTTGAGGTAGGCGAGGACGGCCAGCACGCGGCGGTTGTCGTCGGCGGTCACCGGCAGGTCGAGCTTCGCGAAGATGTTCGCGGTGTGCTTGGTGACGGCCCGTTCGGTGACGACGAGGCGTTCGGCGATGGCGGCGTTCGAGCGGCCCTCCGCCATCAGTTCGAGGACCTCGGTCTCGCGGGGCGTCAGCCGGGCGAGGGGCGTGCCGCGGGTGCCGCCGGCGATGAGCCGCGACACGACCTCCGGGTCCATCGCGGTGCCGCCCGCCGCGACCCGCCGGACCGCGTCGACGAACTGGGCGGCGTCGAACACCCGGTCCTTCAGCAGGTAGCCGATCCCGCCGCCGCCGTCCGCCAGCAGCTCCCGCGCGTACAGCTGCTCCACGTACTGCGACAGCACCAGCACCGGCAGCCCGGGGACGAGCCGGCGGGCCTCCAGCGCCGCCTGCAGGCCCTCGTCGGTGAACGACGGCGGCAGCCGCACGTCGACCACCGCCACGTCCGGGCGGTGGTCGAGCAGCGCCCGGCGCAGGGACGGCCCGTTGTCGACGGCGGCGGCGATCTCGAAGTCGTGCGCCTCCAGCAGGCTGACCAGGCCCTCCCTCAGGAGGGCGAGGTCTTCGGCGAGGACAACGCGCACGGGAGCTCCAGGGTCACGATCGTCGGGCCGCCCGCGGGGGAGTTGAGGGCGAGGACGCCGTCGAATGTACCGATCCGCCGCTCGACGCCGCGCAGCCCGGTCCCGCCGTCGAGGGACGCGCCGCCGCGCCCGTCGTCGGTGACGGAGATCCGCAGCATCCCGTGCTCGTGCCGCACGTCGATCCACAGCCGCGTCCCGCCGGAGTGCTTCGCGGCGTTGGTGAGGATCTCCGACACCGCGAAGTACGCGGCGGACTCCACCGGCGGCTCGGGCCGCCCGTCGAGGTCCACGGCGACCTCGGCGCGCATCGGGTGGTCGAGCGCGAGGGCCTTGATCGCGTCGCCGATCCCCCGGTCGGCGAGGACGGGCGGGTGGATGCCGCGCACCAGGTCCCGCAGCTCGTGCAGGGCCTTCGCGGACGACTCGCGGGTCTGCGCCAGCAGGATCCGCGCCTTCTCCGGGTCCTTGTCGAGAAGGTGCTCGATCGCGCCGAGGCTCATCCCCATCGCGACGAGCCGCGCCTGCGCCCCGTCGTGCAGGTCCCGCTCGATCCGCCGCAGCTCCGCCGCCGACGCGTCCGCGGCCTCCGACCGCGACTCGGTCAGGTGCCGGACCCGCAGCGCCAGCCGCGACTTCTCCGTCGGCCCGAGCAGCGTCCGCGCCCACCGCCCGTACACGCCGAGCATCCGCGGGCCCAGGAGGAACCCGGCGACGATGAACACGGTCGCGAGGGCGACGGTCGTCGCACGCGCGGTGACGTCCGTCCCGTACCCGGTGGTGACGTGCACCCACGCGTACCAGTCGCTGCCGCCGGCGTCCGCGATCAGCTCACCGGCGAACCCGGCGAGCAGGTAGCCCCAGACGCCGTACAGGATCAGCCAGCCGGGCAGCGCCGCCGTGAAGATCACGACGACCGGGTCGGCGGCCAGCCACAGGTAGTCGCGCCACGTCGCGGGATCCTGGAACCGGGCCACGAACAGCCGCACCCGCCGCGTGATCCCGTCCTCGACCGGCTCCGGGTCGGGCAGGTACGGACGGTCGATGCGGACGCCCGTCCACCGTGCGACGAGCCGCCGGTACACGTCCGTCATCCGGCGCGCCAGGTCCGTCGCGCGGGGGAACAGCAGCACCCCGAGCAGGCCCGAGATCATCATGAAGACCGTGACGAACCAGGCGCCCGCGCACATCGCGGGGACGCCCAGCAGCCCCAGCCGGAACCCCCGCCACGGAGCCCGCGCGTGGGCCTGCCACCGCGTCTCCTCGACCAGTCGACCGTTCACCGGTTCCTCCGTCTGTCTCGGCCATCGTCACCGAGTCCAGTCTCCGGCGATCGCCCCCACGGCACAGTGTGCCCGGACCCCGGACCGGGGGTGTACCCAGGTACACCCCCGGCTAGGAGTCGGCGCCGCCCCAGCTCGCGAGGAAACGCAGGTGGTCGGCGGCGGCGGAGCCCGGCGGGGCGTGGTGGACGGTCAGCGTCTGCTCGGAGCCGTCGGGGAGCCGGAACGTCTCGAACGCGAGGTCGAGGTCGCCGACCAGCGGGTGGCGCAGCCGCCGCGTCCCGTGGGCGCGCTCCTCCACGTGGTGCCGCGCCCACAGGCGCGCGAAGTCGTCGCTGTGCAGCGACAGCTCGCCGACGAGCGCCGCCAGCAGCGGGTCGTCCGGGTGGCAGGTCGCGTCCCGGCGCAGGGCGCCGACGACGTCGGCCGCCTCCGGCTCCGGGTCCGCGAACGGGTGGTCGGGCCGCAGGAACACCAGCCGGGCCAGGTTGCCGCCGGCGGCGGCGAAGTCGCCGAACAGCGCGGCGGCCGGAGCGTTCCACGCGAGGACGTCCGTGCGGCGTCCCGTCACGTACGCGGGCGTCCCGTCCAGGGCGGCGAGCATGGCCCGGAGCGCGGGCCGCACCTCCTCGGGCGCGGTCTCGCCGCCGTGGTGGCGGCACCTGGCCAGGTGGTTCAGGTGGGTGCGCTCGGTGGCGGTGAGCCGCAGCGCGCGGGCGAGCGCGTCCAGGACCTCGGCGGACGCGTTGTGGGCCCGGCCCTGCTCCAGCCGGGTGAGGTACGCGACGGACACCCCGGCGAGCTGCGCGAGCTCCTCGCGGCGCAGGCCCGGCACCCGCCGGTGCCGCCCGAACACCGGCAGCCCGACCTCCTCGGGCGTCAGCCGCCCGCGCCGGCTCCGCAGGAACTCGCCGAGCTCGACGTGCGGATCCAGCACGGCGGACCCGGGCGCCTCGCCGGGTGCGGGCGCGGGCGCCGCGCCCTCGGGCGCCTCGGCGCCGGTGGTGTCGAACTCCCGCGTGGCCTGCCGATCGTCCATGGCGTCCATTGTCGCCGGTCGCGCGCCCGCGTGCCTGACCCTGCCGGTGGCAGGACCGGTGGTCGCACGACGAACGGGGCACTGGCCGCGCCCGTCCGGTGGCGGCAGAGTCGGTCGGGAACGCAGCCACGAGACATGGGGGGATCGACGATGAGCGAGTACGTCGCGCAACTGGACGGGCGGACGGCGACCGAGGCGGACCTGCGCCCGCTGGCGTTCGCCGGGTACGCGCACTTCACCGCGATGCAGGTGCGCGGCGGCGGCGTCCGCGGCCTCGACCTGCACCTGGCGCGGCTCCGCAACGCGTCGGCCGAGATGTTCGGACGCGCGATACCGGACGAACGGATCCGCGAGCTCCTCCGGACGGCGCTCGCGGACGGCCCGGACGACGTGTCGCTGACGGCGACCGTGTTCGGTGCGGCGGGCGAGTTCACCGCCGCCGACGCGGAGCCCCGGGTGCTCGTGCGCACCGGGCCGCCGGCGTCCGGACCGGAGGGCCCGCTGGCCCTGGCGGCCGTCGAGCACGAGCGGGACCTCCCGGCGGTGAAGCACGTCGGCGAGGTCGGCAAGACGTACCACCTGCGGCGCGCGGCGGCGCGGGGCTTCGACGACGCCGCGTTCGTCGACCGCCGGGGACGGCTCAGCGAGGCGACGATCTGGAACCTGGCCTTCTGGGACGGTTCGGCGGTCGTCTGGCCGGAGGCCGCGATGCTGACCGGGACGACGATGGGCATCGTCCGCCGCGGGCTCGACGCGCTCGGCGTCCCGCAGCGGACCGCCGAGGTGACCCTCGGCGACGTGCCGTCCCTCGCCGGGGCGGCCGTCATGAACTCGTGGACACCGGGCGTCGCGGTCCACCGGATCGAGGACGCGAAACTGCCCGCCGCCCGCGACTTCCTCGCCCTCCTCCACCGGGCCTACGAGGACGAACCCCTCACGGCCCCGTGACGGTCAGAGCGTCGCGAACGTCAGACCGCGCCGCTTCAGCTCCGGGATCGCCTTCCGCAACCCCTTGATCGTCTGCGAGCGGTCGCCGCCGCCGTCGTGGCACAGCAGGATGTCGCCGTCCCCCGCCTCCAGCAGGCGGTCCCGGACGCGGCCGACGCCGGGGCGCGCCCAGTCGCGGGGATCGATGGACCAGTCGATGGGCAGCATCCCGTACTCGGCGATCACGTCCATGACCCGCTCCGACCAGTTGCCGCCGGGGGCGCGGAAGTGGCCGGGGAGGACGCCCGTGGCGTCGGCGATGCGGTCGTGCGCCTCGGCGACCTCGTCGCGGACCTCGCCCGTCGGCATGTCCGCGAGGCTCAGCGGATGGTGCATCGTGTGGTTGCAGATCTGGTGGCCCGCGTCGGCGATCCGCCGGGTGAGCGCCCGGTGCTCCTTCACCTGCTCGCCGATGATGAAGAACGTCGCGCGGACGTCGTGCTCGGCGAGCAGGTCGAGCATCCGCGGCGTCCACTCGGGGTGCGGGCCGTCGTCGATGGTGAGCGCGATCGTCTTCGCGGGCGGCGGCGGGGAGAGCCGCGTCAGCACCCGGACGGGCTCGTCGAGCGCCGCGAGCCGTCCGGGCGTCCAGCTCGCGGGACGCAGCGTCGGATGCGGGGTCGGCGTCGGATTCACCGCCGGGCTCGCCGGGACGATCTCCGCCTCCGCCGTCCGGTACCCGTGCCGGGGGCGCACCTCGTCGGCCGCGAGTGCGAGCCCCGCGACGGCCCCCAGCAGCCAGAGGGCCCGACGGCGGGACGTCCCGGTCGTCTCGTCGTCCACCACGCGTCCAACGGTATCGGCGGACGGGCCCGCTGTGATCACATTCGCCGTGAAAGGGGAAGATGGACCCCGTGACGAACGCGGCACCGGAGATCGGCCCCGTGCTCGGGCTGGTCCTGCTGGCGCTCGCGGCGTCGGCCGCCCTCCTCGCCCGGTTCGGCGGCCTCGGCGTGGGACGCGACGTCGTGATCGCGTCCGTCCGCGCCGTGGTGCAGCTCGCGGCGGTGTCCCTGCTGATCGCGGCGGTCCTGGAGAGCGCGGGCTGGACGGCCCTGTTCATCCTCGGGATGGTCGTCGTGGCGGTCGCGACGGCGGGCCGCCGCATCACCGGCCGCACCCGCGGTCCCGGCTGGTGGACGGCCGCCCCGATCGCCGCCGGCGTCGCGCCCGTCCTCGCGCTCCTCGTCGGCTCCGGCGTCGTCCCGTCCCGCCCGGTGGCGGTCCTGCCGATCGCCGGCATCATGATCGGCGGCGCGATGACCTCGACCGGCCTGACCGGCCGCCGCGCCCTGGACGAACTCGAGACCCGGCGCGGCGAGTACGAGGGCGGCCTCGCCCTCGGCCTCCTCCCCCGCGACGCGGCCCTCGAGGTCGCCCGCCCCGCAGCCGCCCTGGCCCTGTTCCCCGTCCTGGACCAGACCCGGACGGTCGGCCTGGTGACCCTCCCCGGCGCCTTCGTCGGCGTCCTCCTGGGCGGCGCCGACCCCATCGAGGCCGGCGCGATCCAACTCCTCGTCCTCATCGGCCTCCTGGCCGTCGAAGCGATCGCCGTCCTCCTCACCCTCGAACTGGTGGCCACCGGCCACCTCCACCGCCCGACGGATTAGGTGAGGCCGGAACCGTCCCGCGCCGGACCGCATCGGCGGCTTTCTCGCTGCGCCGAGAGGATCATGAGGCGGCCCAGTCCCGGATGGTTCGAGCGGTCTCGTCGGTGACGTCGGAATTGTCCAGGTCGGCGGGGTGGAGCCATCGGTAGGCGGTGTGTTCGGCGCTCAGGACGATGGGCCCGCCGCGGTGGGCGAGGCCGAAGGTGTATTGGCGGGCATTGCGGCCGGATCCGGAGATGTAGTCGAAGTGGGCGACGAAACCGGAATCTAGGGCGAGCGGCCCGGTCCAGCCGATTTCTTCGGCGAGTTCGCGTTCGAGTGCGGTGAGCAGGTTCTCGCCTGACTCGACGCCGCCGGAGGGGAGTTCCTCGATGCCGGCCATGAAGGCGTCCTCGGCGGAGCGGCGCAGGATGAGCACACGGCCCTCGGTGTGGACGATGGCGCCGACCACGAGTTTGGTGATGCCGTCGCGGTCGGCGCCGGCGTGCAACTGCTGGATGTCGAGGCCCGATGCGGTGGTCACGTCGGCAGGGTATTCCGGCCGGGCGGTGAGGACAGGGTGTTCAGGGCCCGGCCGAGGGTGTTGATCGCGGCGTCGATGTACGCGCGTCCTTCCGGCCCGTCGTCGGCGGGAACGTGGACCCGCAGCGAGGCGGCGGCCAGGTGCTCGGCGACGTGTGGTTCACAGCGGATGCAGGAGGCCCGGTAGGTGGTGACCGGTGATCTGGGCGCGGCGAAGACGGGGTAGGTGTGCAGCGGGCGCATCGCGTCGCAGGTGGTGATCTCGCCATATCCCCATCGCTGGAGGGTGTGGAGAAGGACATCGCGGGAGAACCCGGCGGTGTGCGGGTCGATGGTGAACACGAAGGCGTAGAAGGTGGCGGTCCGGTCGGGACCGGTCGGGGTGAGCACGCTGATGCCGGCTCGTCCGGCCAGCAGGTCCTCCAGGCGGGCGGCGTGGCGCTGACGCACGAGCAGCCAGTCGTCCAGGCGCTGCAGGTACACCTCGGCCATTGCCAGCCCGAGCGGGTGTGCCCGGTATTTGAGTCCGAGGCCGGTATCCGCGAACCGGTACAGCGGTGATCCGGTCCTCACCTCGGCCAAAGCACGCTTGTTGAAATGCCCGAGAAGGGTCGCCTTCTCGTAGACCTCCCGGTGCGGGGTGGTGAGGATGCCGCCCTCTCCTGCGGTGATGGCCTTGCGGCCTTGCAGGCTCCAGCAGGCGGCGTCGGCGAGTTCTCCGACGCTCACGCCGTCGCGGGCGGCGCCGTGGGCGTGGGAGCAGTCCTCCACCAGCGCCAGCCCGCGCGCATCGCACCATTCTCGCAGCCGCCGGGTGTTCTGCGGGTTGCCCCACATGTGCGTGATGACCACGGCTTTGGTGCGGCACGTGAGCAGTCCGGCCGCGCGTCCGAGGTCGAGTTCGCCGTGGACGTCGACATCGGCCAGGACCGGGACGACGCCCAGTTGCAGCAGCGGGGTGGCGGTGGCGAAGAAGGTGTAGTCCTGCACGATCACCTCATCGCCCGGGCCGAGGCCGAGCGCGTAGTACGCCGAATGCAGCGCCGCAGTACCCGAGGAGGTCAGCAACGCGTGCCGGGCGTTGTGGCGGGCGGCAAAGGCGTCCTCGAACCGGGCGATGATCCCCGACCGGTCGTAGATGGAGACCGTCGTGTGCAGTTGCCGCATGACCGCGGCGGAGACCTCGTCGTCGATGGGCGGCCACGCGAAGGTCATGATGCGCGCCCTTCCAGTGCGGGGACGGTCGCCGGACCAGCGCCGGCGCAGGAGGCCACCTGGACGGGACGGCCGAGTCGCACCGAGGCGTAGGCCGCCTCCATCAGCGCGGTCGCGGCGACGCCGATGCGGGCCTCGGCGGCGGTGACCGCAGTGTCGCCGAGGGTCCGGGCGTGGTGGCACAGCATCGCGGCCCACGGGTCGTCGTCGGCGGCGGTCACCTCGGCATGGTGGGTCCGTCCGGCCGGAGTGGTGGTGCGAAGCACCGACCGGTCGTCCGAGATCGTGATGCGTCCTTGCTCGGCGACCAGGTCGATTTCGTCGGCACGCTCTTCGCAGCGCGACAGATGCACGGTGCCCGCGCATCCGTCGACGTGGGCGATCACCAGATGTGCGCTCTCCTCGACCTCGACGGCGGGGCGGTGCGCCGGCGAGCCGGTGGTGACCGCGTACACCGTGGCGGGTCGCGCGGACGGCCGGACGGTGAGGCGGCTGATCAGGTCGAAGGCGTGGTAGCCCAGGTCGCAGATGGCTCCGCCGCCCGCCCGCTCGGCCGAGGCGCGCCAGGTGCCGGTGTAGTCGCCGGTAGGGCGAGTGATGCGGATCCGGTACGACAGCAGCCGTCCCCATGCCGCCATCCGGTCGGTCGCGATCTGCAGCAGTTGCCCGTGGGGACGGTGCGCCAGCACCCGTACGTCGCGGGTCGCCAGTTGGACGGCGTGCTGGAGAGTGAGGGCGTAGGGCTTCTCCTTCCACACCGTGATGTTCGCGTCGGTCAGCCGCAGCGTCGTCTCTTGGTGCAGGTCGTGTGGGCAGGCCAGGATCGCGACCTGGTATCGGCCCGCGGCCAGGGCCCGGTCCAGTTCGGAGAACACCGGAATGTCCGCGGTCGGTCGAGCGGCCTGCGTCAACCCGGCGATCCGGACGCCGACGGTGGGATCGGGGTCGCAGATCGCCGCGACCCGAGCGGTCGGCACGGCGCGGCGCAGCGCCGGCAGCAGCACCTCGAGAGTGCGCTGCCCTGCGCCGAGGACCAGAAACGGCAAATTCGGATCGGCGTCCGGCGGGTTGGGGGAAGCCAAGCGAGTCATCGAGAGTCTCCTCGAGGTTGTCGTCACAGGCGAGGAAACTCTCGATACGGTCGGTGAGGCCACATTGACCTGATCTCATTCACGGTTCATTCAGTCCCTCAGCCCGAATCGAAGAGATGATGGGGCCATGGGCGCGCAGCAACCGGCCGAGGATCCAGTGACCGCCTCCGCAGAGGGGACGCCTCCGTTCGGCGCGGCCCTGACCCGATGGCGCGAGGGCCGTGCGATGTCGAAGAAGAAGCTGGCGGCGGCGATGGGGTTCGACCCGTCCTACGTCAGTCACGTGGAGGCCGGACGCCATCCGGCCAGCGAGGACTTCGCCCGCAAGGCCGACGGCGTGCTCGGTGCGGGCGGCGTTCTGTGGCGGGCGTGGCGAGCCGACGGGCCCGCTCGTGCCTCCGGGGCCGGTGCGGGCAACACCGAGGGCCTGGTCATTGAGGAGGACCATGCCCGGCTGGAGTACGACGGGACGACCTACCGGCCGATGCAGCGGCGCCGGCTGTTCAACGGCGGCGCCGAACCCGTCACTCGCTACCTGATCCGCGTCAGCGTCGACCGCTTCCCCGGTCGGCCCGATCGGTCCAACGCCCTGTACCGGGCCCGGCCGCTCACCTGGGACGAACTCGCGCTCACCGCGACCTGCGACGGCGAACCCATGAACTGGCACCCCAAGCAGGATCGCGACTCGTTCAAAGAGGCATGGCTGTGCCTGGACAACGACCGCGGACGCTTCCCCCTCTACCCTGGGCAGCACTCGACCATCGAGTACGGCTACCAGGTCGACGACGGACGGTGGGGTCCATGGTTCCAGCGCGCCGTCCGGCTGCCGACGCGTCGCCTATCGGTCGAGCTGGTGTTCCCGGCCAGGCTGGATCCGGTGGTGTGGGGCACCGAAACCTCCACCACCGCCGAGGCCGTCCCCCTGCGCACCCCCATCACCCGCACTGAGGACGGGGATCGGCTGGTGTTCTCGTGGGCCACCCAGGACCCGCCGATGGGCGCCCGCTACCGGCTGGAATGGCGATTCCGCGCCCGTGACGACGATGCCGACCAGCTCCGCCCCGAACTGCGCACCGCCAGCGACCGGATGAAGGCCGCCGGGATCGTCCAGCAAGGCGAACCGATCCTTGCCGCCACCGCCCGTCCGTTCGATCTCCCCGCCGAAGCCGCCGAGGCCAACGACGTCATCGACCGGTTGTTCGCCGCGATGCAGCGGGTTCGCGAGCATCACGTGTTCGGCAAGGGCATGGGCCTGGCCGCCCCGCAGATCGGCATCGACCGCGCCGCCGCCGTCGTCGCCCCGCCCGACCCGGACGCCGAACCGCTCGTGCTGCTCAACCCCCGCGTGATCAACGCCTCGCCCGAAACCGACGAGCAGTACGAGGGCTGCCTCAGCTTCTTCGACGTGCGCGGCCTGGTGCCCCGGCCGCTCCGGCTGGAGGTCGCCCACACACGCCTGGACGGACAGTCGGTGATCACTGTCCTGGACGCCGCACTCGCCCGCCTGGCCGGGCACGAGATCGACCACCTCTACGGGCACCTCTACACCGACCGAATGCGTGAAGGTCTGGCCCCGATCCCCGTCGAGGATTACCGAGGCACCGGCCGAGCCTGGACCTACCGCTGATCCCCCGCAGGCGGTGCGGGCGACCGGTCAGTCGACGCAGGCGAGGGCGTCGATTTCTACCAGCATGGACGGGTGGGGGAGTTCGACGGCGACGGTGGTGCGGCAGGGGAGGACGCCGCTCGGGCAGTTCGCCTTGACGAACTCGCCGTAGGCCTCGTTCATCGCGGGGAAGTCGTCGCGGGTCTTGAGGTAGACGCGGAACATGAGGACGTCGTCGACGGTCGCGCCGCCGGCTTCGAGGACGGCCTTCAGGTTCTCGAGGACGCGCGTGGTCTGGGCCTTCACGTCGCCCGGGTGGAGGTACTCGCCGGTCTCGGGGTCCTGGGGGCCCTGGCCCGACACCTGCAGGAGCGGGCCCTTGCGGACGCCCTGGGAGAAGGCCCAGGCGGCGGCCGGGGCGCCCGTCGTGCTGATCTGCGTCTTGTCGCTCATTCCGGGTTTCCTTCCGTGTGTCCGTAGTCGGTGGAGATGGCGCGTGCGGTGGCGAGGAGGTCGGGGAGCAGGGCGAGGACGGCGTCCCGGTCGAGGACGACCTCGGGCACGGAGATCGAGACGGCGGCGACGACGCGGCCGGAGGCGTCGCGGACGGGGGCGCCGATGCAGCGGATGAACGTCTCGTGTTCGGCGTCGTCCATCGCGTGGCCCTGTTCGGCGACGCGGTCGAGTTCGGCGAGCAGGGCGCGGGGGCCGGTGATCGTGTTCTCGGTGAAGCGGGTGTACTCGAGGGATTCGGCGATGCGGCGGCGGCGGGGCGCGGGGAGGTCGGCGAGGAGGACCTTCGCGATGGCGGTGGCGTGCAGCGGCATCGGCAGTCCGACGCGGGAGTACATGCGGATCGCGTGCCGGGAGTCGTACTTGGCGAGGTAGATGACGCTGACGTCGGTTCCAGGGTCGCCTTCGAGGACGCCGAGGTGGATCGTCTGGCCGGTGGACTCGTTGAGCCGCGCGAGGTGCGGGGCGGCGACGTCGCGGATGCCGTGCTGTTCGAGGGACGCGCGGGCGAGCGCGAACATGCGGGAGCCGAGGTGGAAGCGGTGGTCGCCGTCGCGGTGGACGAACCGTTCCTCTTCGAGGGTCCGCAGGAGGCGCAGGACGGTCGTCTTGTGGACGCCCGCGGTCGCGGCGAGTTCGTCGAGGTTGCGGGGGCCGTCGCCGAGTTCGATCAGGATGCCGAGCGCGCGCGCGAGGCTTTGGCTCATGGGGTCGTCTCCTCCACCGGGCGGGTGATGCCCGAGGCGCGCACGGTGGTGGCCGCCCACGCGTCCGGTGACGCGGAGAGGAGGGCCTCCACGAGGTCCGGCGGGGGCGGGGGCCCGTGGTCGCCGGGCACGACGAGCGTGGCGGCGGCGGTGAGGTGGCCGAGCCGGAGGCGGCGCCGCGGGCCGTACCCCCGAAGGGTAGCGGCCAGGTATCCGGCGGCGAAGGCGTCCCCGGCGCCGATGGGCTCGACGACCTCGACGCGGAGGGCGGGCTCGGTGATGGTGTCCGCGCGGGTGACGGCGATCGCCTGGTGCGCGTCGTCCTTGACGACGAGGGTGGACGGTCCGGGGAGCAGCGCGCGGAGCGCGTCGGGGTCGGCGGTGCC
Organism: Spirillospora sp. NPDC052242; assembly: GCF_040679555.1. Classification (NCBI taxonomy): domain Bacteria; kingdom Bacillati; phylum Actinomycetota; class Actinomycetes; order Streptosporangiales; family Thermomonosporaceae; genus Spirillospora; species Spirillospora sp. NPDC052242. Next base: position 27,252 of record NZ_JBFAUZ010000013.1, on the reverse strand, counting down.
GAGGACGGCGGTGGCCTCGTCGGCGCCGAGCAGGACGATGTCGGCGGCGTCCATGAGTTCGCGGAGGACGGCCGGGTCGCGGCGCCGCCAGAGCGCGGGCCGCCAGTTCAGGTCGAAGCTGACCAGGTGGTCGCGGGGGCGGGCGAGGAGGGCGCGGGCGAGGGCGAGCGCGGAGTCCGACAGGGCGGCGGTGATGCCGGACAGGTGGACGAGCCGCGCGCCGGCGAGCAGCGGGCCCGCGCCGGGGTCGTCGAGCATGCCGGGGCCGATCGCCGAGCCCGCGGAGCCGTCCCGGTAGTAGTGCAGGACGCTGCCGGACGGCCCGGCCTCCTTGACGTACAGGCCGGTGGGGCGCTCGGGGTCGACGGTGACGCCGCGGACGTCGACGCCGGAGGCGGCGAGTTCGCGGACGATGCGGCGGCCGAACCCGTCGTCGCCGACGCGGCCGGCCCAGGCGGCGGGCACGCCGAGGGCGACGAGGCCGCGGGCGACGTTGGCCTCGGCGCCGCCGCAGGAATGCCGGAAGGACGGGACGTCCTCGAGGGGTCCGGGCCGCTCGGGCAGCAGGACCGCCATCGTCTCGCCCACGCAGACGGCCGTCGGTTCCATCCGCCCTCTCCACTGTTGACCGGTTCCGGGCGGTGATGTTACAACCACTGCAGCACATAATGCAATGTACGTTGCATACAGTGCAATAAGGGAGGTCAGTGATGGCGGAGAGCATCGACGGTGCGGCGGTGGACGCGCTCGGGGACGAGCGGCTCGACTGGCGCTTCAAGGCGGTACCCGCGTCCGCGGAGGGCATGTCCGTCGCGGACGTGCGCGCCGATCCGATCCCGCTCGACGCGTTCGGCACGCCGCTGCTGACCCTCGACGCCGGCGCCCTCGACCACAACGTCGCCGCGATGGCGGCCTGGACGCGCGACGCCGGGGTGGACCTCGCCCCGCACGGCAAGACGACGATGGCCCCGGCGCTGTGGCGGCGGCAGCTCGACGCGGGCGCGTGGGGCATCACGCTCGCGAACCTCCCGCAGCTCCGGGTGGCGCGCGCGTTCGGCGTCCGCCGGCTGATGCTCGCGAACGCGCTCGTCGACCCGGCCGGGCTCGCGTGGCTCGGCGCCCAGCTCGACACCGATCCGGGATTCGAGTTCCTGTCGTGGGTCGACTCGGTCCGGACGGTCGGGCTGATGGACGAGGCGCTGCGGGCCGCACGCGCGAGCCGTCCGGTGGACGTGTGCGTGGAGCTCGGCGGCCCGGACGGACGCACGGGCGTCCGCGACGACGCGGAGGCGCGGGCGGTCGCGGACGCGGTCCGCCGCGCGCCGACCCTGCGGCTCGCGGGGGCGGGCGGCTACGAGGGCGCGTTCGCGCACGACGCGTCCGCCGGGAGCCGCGCCGCCGTGGACGCCTACCTGCGCCGCGTCGCCGACCTGCACCGCGACCTCGACTACGAGACGGACGAGCCGGTCGTGACGGCCGGCGGCAGCGCCTACTTCGACCAGGTCGTCGAGGTGCTCGGGCCGCTGCACGGGCGGACGGTGCTGCGCTCGGGCGCGTACGTGATCCACGACGACGGCTTCTACCGGGGCATCTCGCCCTTCGCGCGCGGGACGTCCGGAGCGAGCCTGCGGTCGGCGATGCACGGCTGGGCGCGCGTCGTGTCCCGGCCCGAGCCCGCGCTCGCGCTCCTCGACGCGGGCAAGCGCGACGTCCCGTACGACGAGGGGATGCCCGAACCGCAGCTCGTCCGCGGCAAGGGCACCGCGCCCGTGGCCGGCGCGCGCGTCACCGCCGTCAACGACCAGCACGGCTTCCTGCGGGACGCGTCCGTCGAGGTCGGCGACGTCGTCCGGCTCGGCCTCTCGCACCCGTGCACCGCGTTCGACAAGTGGACGCTGATCCCCGTCGTGGACGACGCTGACGCGGAGCATCCGCGCGTCGTCGACCTCGTCAGGACGTGGTTCTGATGACGCTGATCAAGGGCGCGACGGTCGTCGACGGCACCGGCGCGCCGGGCCGCGTCGCCGACGTGCGGATCGCGGACGGCCGCATCGCCGAGATCGGCGGCCGGCTCACCGGCCCCGGCCGGACGATCGACGCCGCCGGGCTCGTCCTCGCGCCCGGCTTCATCGACATGCACGCCCACTCGGACCTGGCGCTGCTCACCGAACCCGACCACGTCGCCAAGGTGAGCCAGGGCGTGACGCTGGAGGTCCTCGGGCAGGACGGCCTGTCGTACGCGCCCGCCGACGACGCGACGCTCCCGCAGATCCGCCGCACCATCGCCGGCTGGAACGGCGACCCGGACGGCTTCGACTGGTCGTGGCGGAGCGTCGGCGAGTACCTCGACCGGCTCGACGCCGGCATCGCCGTCAACGCCTGCTACCTGGTCCCGCAGGGCGCCGTCCGGATGCTGGCGATGGGCTGGGACGACCGCGCGCCCACGCCCGCCGAGCTCGACCGGCAGCGCGAGCTGGTCGCGGACGGCATGCGCGAGGGCGCCGTCGGGATGTCCAGCGGCCTCACCTACACGCCCGGCATGTACGCGGACGGCGACGAGCTCGCCGAACTGCTCCGCGTCGTGGCGTCCCTCGGCGGGTTCTACGCGCCGCACCACCGCTCGTACGGGGCGGGCGCGCTGGAGGCGTACGCCGAGATGGTCGAGCTGTCGCGCCGCACCGGCTGCGCCCTGCACCTGGCCCACGCCACCATGAACTTCGGCGTCAACAAGGGCCGCGCGGGCGCCCTGCTCGACCTGCTCGACGCCGCGATCGCCGACGGCTGCGACATCAGCCTCGACACCTACCCCTACCTCCCCGGCTCCACCACCCTCGCCGCCCTCCTGCCGAGCCGGGCGTCGGCGGGCGGCCCGGACGCGCTCCGCGCCCGGCTCACCGACCCGGACGAACGCGCCCGGATCCGGCACGCGATGGAGGTCGAGGGCTCCGACGGCTGCCACGGCGTCCCGTCCGAGTGGGACACGATCGAGATCTCCGGCTCCCCGGACCCGGCCGTGATCGGGCGGACGATCGCCGACCTCGCCGCCGAGACCGGACGCGCGGCGTTCGACGTCTACGTCGAGCGGCTCCTCGCGGACGACCTCGCGACGACGATCCTGCAGCACGTCGGGCACGAGGAGAACGTCCAGGCGATCATGCGGCACCCGTGCCACACCGGCGGGTCCGACGGGTTGCTGGCCGCCGCGAAGCCGCACCCGCGCGCGTGGGGCACGTTCCCCCGCTACCTCGGCCGCTACGTCCGCGAGCTGGGCGTCCTGTCGCTGGAGGAGTGCGTCGCGCACCTCACCGGCCGGGCCGCCCGGCGGCTCCGGCTGGCCGAACGCGGGCTCGTCCGTCCCGGGTACCACGCCGACCTCGTGCTGTTCGACCCGGCGGCCGTCCGCGACACCGCCACGTTCGACGAGCCGCGGCGGCGTCCCGACGGCGTCCCGTACGTGTTCGTCGGCGGCACCGCGGTCGTCGACGACGGCGCCCGCACCGGCGCGCTCCCCGGACGGTCGCTGCGCCGCGCCCCGGACGGCGCGACCCGCTGAACCCCCGCCACCCCTCGCCCACCCCCTGAAAGGTCACCATGGTCCACTGGCTGCAACATGAGACGGGCGGCCTGCTGCTGCTGTGCGCCCTGTCCATCGCGGTGCTGCTGTTCTTGATCATCAAGGTCAAGCTGGAACCGTTCATCGCCCTCGTCGTCTCCGGCCTCGCGCTCGCGCTCGTCGCGGGGCTGAGCGTCGAGCAGATCGTCGGGACCGCGCTCAAGTCCGGCGACTCGATCCTGGAGACCGGGTTCGGCGGCCTGCTCGGGCACATCGCGCCGATCGTCGGGCTCGGCACGATCCTCGGCGCCGTCCTGGAACGTTCCGGCGGCGCGGACGTCCTCACCCGGCGGCTCCTCGGGCTCGTCGGCGAACGCTTCGCCCCCCTCGCCATGGGCCTCGCGGGCCTCATCTTCGGCATCCCGGTCTTCTTCGACGTCGGCATCTTCGTTCTCGCGCCGCTGATCTACATCACGGCGAAGCGGGGCGGCCGCTCGCTCGTCCTGTACGCGATGCCGCTGCTCGCCGGGCTGTCCATGACGCATGCGTTCCTGCCGCCGCACCCGGGGCCGGTCGCCGCCGCCGGGCTGCTCGGCGTCCCGCTCGGCTGGCTGATCATCTTCGGCCTGATCTGCGGCATCCCCGCCTTCCTGGTCGCGGGCGTCGCGTGGGGCGCGTGGATCGGCAAGCGCGTCATCGTCGAGGTCCCCGACGAGTTCGTCGTCGGCGAGAAGCAGGGCCCGCAGGCCGGCGCGGACGACGGGACGCCCGGCAAGAGGCCGTCGGAGCCGTCGCTCGGCGCCGTGCTGTTCATCATCGCCGTCCCGCTCGTGCTGATCCTGCTCGCCACGTTCGGCACGGTGTGGTGGGAGGACGCGTCGGTCCTGCCCGTCCTGACCTTCCTCGGCAACCCGGTCGTCGCGCTCACCATCGCCGTGCTCCTCGCGATGTACCTGCTCGGCATCCGGCGCGGCATCACGGGCGCCGAACTGCGCGACACCGCGACCGCGTCGCTGCGTCCCGTCGGCATGATCCTGCTGGTCATCGGCGGCGGCGCGTTCTTCGGCAAGGTCGTGTCGGAGACCGGCGTCGGCACCGCCCTCGCCGGGACGCTGTCGGACGCGGGGCTGCCCACGATCGTCCTCGCCTACCTGATCGCGTGCGGGCTGCGCGTCGCGCAGGGCTCGGCGACCGTCGCGATCGTCACCACCGGCGGCATCGTCGCGCCGCTCGTGGAGAGCGGCGGCCACTCGCAGGCGGGCATCGCGCTGATCGCCATCGCGATCTCCGCGGGCTCGATCATCGCGTCGCACGTCAACGACGGCGGCTTCTGGATCATCTCCCGGTACTTCAACATGTCGGTGCGCGACACCCTCAAGACGTGGACCGTGCTGGAGACGATCCTGTCCGTCGTCGGCTTCGCGATGGCGCTGCTCGTCAGCGCGTTCGTGTAGCCGCCGGACGACGGCCCGTCCGGCCCCCGAATCGGTGCATTTCCCGGACACGCCCGGTCATGGAGGTGTTACCGTTGCCGACGCATCGGGGGCCGGACGTCCGCGCCGCGCGCGGCGGGACGGCCGAGCGATCACGGCCCGGCGCAGCCGCGCGGTGCCGATCCGTCGAGCGGGACGACCGCGGGGGCCGAACCGCGGCGACGGGCGTGCGCCCGCGCGTCCTGACCCCGTCGCCGGGCCCGATCGAGCACGGTCGTCCGCCTCACGGTCGTCCGCCTCACGGCAGCAGCCCCGCGCGCCGCGCCGCCGCCACCGCCTCCATGCGGGTGTGGCTGTCGAGCTTGCGCATCGCCGACCGCAGGTAGCTCTTCACCGTCTCCGGCACCAGCCCGAGCCGCGTCGCCGCCTCCGCGTTCGTGCAGCCCATCGCCACGTACGTCAGGACGTCCAGCTCGCGCGGCGACAGCACCGGCCGCGGCGCCCGCCCGCCGTCGGCGTCGGCCGCCGGCTCGGGCAGGCCCGCCGCGGCGAGCCGCAGCGTCGCCTCCCGCAGCCGGTCGCGGGTCACCGGGTCGTCCACCCGCTCGGCCAGCGCCCGCAACTCCGCGTGCACCGCGCGGACCTCCTCCCAGCGGGCCGCCGAGTCCGCCGCGTCCGGCCGCAGCCGGGTCAGCGCCTCGTCCGCCCGGTCCCGGACGGCGAGGTCCTGCTCGATGTCGCGGGCGGCCTGCATCGCCGCGCCCACCACCCGGTCGGCCAGCCCCAGCGGCTCCCGCAGCGCCCCGTACAGGACGCCCCGGACGCGGCGCCGCACGACGATCGGCACCGCCACGATCGACAGCAGCCCCTCGCGGCCCACCGGGCCGTCGTAGTCGTGGCTGATCGTCGCCGCGCGCGGGTAGTCGCTCACCCACGCCGGGCGGCCCAGCGCCATCGCCTTGCCGCCCAGCCCGTTGCCGTGCCGCACGACGAGCCCGTTCAGCGAGTCGGTGCGGCCGCCGACCAGTTCGGTGATGCGCAGCCGGTCCCGGCCGGTCAGCGCCCCGCCGAACACCATCGGCAGGCCCGTCGCGCGGTGCAGCGCCAGCACCGCCGACCGCACCGCGCCCGCGTCGCCGCCCCGCCCCGGCTCCGGTCCCGGGGCCGGGCCGGCGGGACGCCCTTCCGATGACCGCGCGTCCATGTGTCGAGCATGCACCGGAAGGGGCCGTCCCGTAACCCTGCCGACGCCGATCGTTCAGGCGTGTCGCACGGCCGCGGCCTCGCCGAGGCCCAGGATGTCGACGGCTTCCGCCCGCATCTGGACCTTCCGGACCTTCCCGGTGACCGTCATGGGGAACTCGTCCACGACGTGCACGTACCGGGGGATCTTGTAGCGGGCGAGCTTCCCGTCGCAGAACTTCCGGAGCGCCTCGGCGGTCAGCGGCTCCGCGCCGTCCCGCAACCGCACCCACGCCATCAGCTCCTCCCCGTACCGCTCGTCGGGGACGCCGATGACCTGCGCGTCCACGATGTCGGGATGGGTGTAGAGGAACTCCTCGATCTCCCTCGGGTACACGTTCTCGCCGCCCCGGATCACCATGTCCTTGATCCGGCCGGTGATGTTGACGTACCCCTCGTCGTCCATCACCGCGAGGTCGCCGGTGTGCATCCAGCGCGCCGCGTCGATCACCTCGGCCGTCTTCTCCGGCTCCTCCCAGTAGCCGAGCATGACCGAGTAGCCGCGCGTGCACAGCTCGCCGGCCGTCCCGCGCGGCACCGTCACGCCCGTGGCCGGGTCGACGACCTTGACCTCCAGGTGGGGGTGGACGGTCCCGACCGTGGACACGCGGCGGTCCAGCGTGTCGTTCGCGCGGGTCTGCGTGGACACCGGCGACGTCTCCGTCATCCCGTAGCAGATCGCGACCTCCGCCATCCCGAGCCGCTCGATGACCTGCTTCATCACCTCCACCGGGCACGGCGACCCCGCCATGATCCCGGTGCGCAGGCTCGACAGGTCCGCCGAGCCCAGCGACGGCTCGTTCAGCACCGCGATGAACATCGTCGGCACCCCGTACAGGGACGTGCACCGCTCGGACGCCGCCGCCTGGATTGTCGCGCGCGGGTCGAACGCCGGCGCCGGGATCACGACGCAGGCGCCGTGGCTCGTCGCCGCCAGGTTCCCCATCACCATGCCGAAGCAGTGGTAGAAGGGCACCGGCACGCAGACGCGGTCCTCCTCGTCGTAGCCGCACAGCTCGCCGACGAAGTACCCGTTGTTCAGGATGTTGTGGTGCGACAGCGTCGCGCCCTTCGGGAACCCGGTCGTCCCCGACGTGTACTGGATGTTGATCGGGTCGTCGGCGCTCAGCGTCGCGCCGATCTCCGCGAGCACCCCGGCGTCGCCCGCGCGCCCCGCCTCCAGCAGCTCGTCCCACTCCGGGGTGCCGATCAGCAGCACGTCCGTCAGCCGCTTGCAGCGCGGCCGCACCTCGTCGATCATCCCGGCGTAGTCGGACGTCTTGAACACCGGCGTCGCGACCAGCGTGCGGACGCCCGCCTGGTTCAGGACGAACTCCAGCTCGTGCACCCGGTAGGACGGGTTGATGTTCACGAGGATCGCGCCGAGCTTCGCCGTCGCGTACTGCACGAGCATCCACTCGGCGCAGTTCGGCGCCCAGATCCCGACCCGGTCGCCCTTGCGGATCCCGCGCCCGTGCAGGCCGAGCGCGACCGCGTCGACGTCGGCGGCGAACCGCGCGTACGTCCAGCGGCGGTCGGTCGCGTACTCGACCACCGCGTCCCGGTCGGGATGCAGGGCGACGGTCTTGTCCAGGTTCGCGCCGATGGTGTCGCCGAGCAGCGGCGCCATCGACGCGCCGGAGGCGTACGAGAGCGTCATCGCAGGTCCTCCTCACGGAACTCGCCTTCGGGCCGGTCGTCGGCGCCGGGATGCTTGTCGATCTCGCTCGTCCGCAGTTCCACCCGACGGATCTTGCCGGAGATCGTCTTCGGGAGCTCGCCGAATTCCAGCAGCCGCACCCGCTTGTACGGGGACAGCTGCGCCCGGCTGTGCTCGAAGATCGCCTTCGCGGTCGCCGCGTCCGGCTCCCATCCCGCCGCGAGCGTCACGTACGCCTTCGGCACCGCGAGCCGCACCGGGTCGGGCGACGGCACCACGGCGGCCTCCGCGACGGCCTCGTGCTCGATCAGCACGCTCTCCAGCTCGAACGGCGAGATCTTGTAGTCGGACGCCTTGAACACGTCGTCGGCCCGGCCGACGTAGGTGATGTAGCCGTCCGCGTCGCGGGAGCCGATGTCGCCGGTGTGGTAGTAGCCGTCCGCCATCGCCTCGGCCGTCCGGGCCTCGTCGCCGTGGTACCCGACCATCAGCCCGAGCGGCCGGTCCTCCAGCTCCAGGCAGATCTCGCCCTCGTCGCCGGGCTTGCCCGTCACCGGGTCGATCAGCGCCACCCGGTAGCCCGGCACCGGCCGTCCCATCGACCCCGGCTTCACCGGCTGCCCCGGCGTGTTCGCGATCTGCACGGTCGTCTCCGTCTGCCCGAAGCCGTCCCGGATCGTGCGGCCCCACGCGTCCTTCACCCGCTCGATCACCTCGGGGTTCAGCGGCTCGCCCGCCGCCACCACCTCGCGCGGCGGGGCGCTCAGCCGGCCCAGGTCGGCCTGGATCAGCATCCGCCACACGGTCGGCGGCGCGCAGAAGCTCGTGACGCCGCACCGCTCGATCGTGTCGAGCAGCCGGTCCGCGTCGAACCGCGTGTAGTTGAAGATGAACACGCACGCCTCGGCGTCCCACGGCGCGAAGATGTTGCTCCACGCGTGCTTCGCCCACCCGGGCGACGAGATGTTCAGATGGACGTCGCCCGGCCGCAGCCCGATCCAGTACATCGTCGACAGGTGCCCCGCCGGGTACGACGCGTGCGTGTGCTCGACGAGCTTCGGCTTCGCGGTCGTCCCCGACGTGAAGTACAGCAGCAGCGTGTCGCTCGACATCGTCTGCCCGTACGGGACGAACTCCTCGGCGAGCCCGTACGCGCCGGCGTACGGCACCCACCCCTCGACGGGCGCGCCCACCGCGATCCGCGTGAAGCCGCCCTCCAGACCGGCGAACTTCTCCGCGTGCTCCGCGCCCGTCACCACGTGCTTCGCGGCGCCCCGCGTCAGCCGGTCCTGCAGGTCGGCGGGCCCGAGCAGCGGCGTGCACGGGATCATCACCGCGCCGAGCTTCATCGCGGCGAGCACCGTCTCCCACAGCTCGACCTGGTTGCCGAGCATCAGGATGATCCGGTCGCCGCGCCGCACCCCGTTCTCCCGCAGCAGGTTCGCGACCTGGTTCGAGCGCCGCGACAGGTCGGCGAACGAGTACTTCGCCTCCGTCCCGTCCTCCTCGACGATCCACAGCGCGGGACGGTCGTTCCCCTCGGCGATCCGGTCGAACCAGTCGAGGGCCCAGTTGAAGCCGGTCAGCACCGGCCAGCGGAACCGCTCGTAGGCCACCGCGTAGTTCTCACGGTTCTCGAGCAGGAAGTCGCGCGCCCCGCGGAACTCGACTGCCGGCATGTGGTCTCTCCTCGTGGCCGGACGAACACCTCCGGAGCATCGTTGGCCAACCAGCGTGACCCACGCCACCCCCGAACGGGGGTAGTCCTACCCCGCCCGCGGCGGCCGGGTCAACGGATCGGTCAGGAATCGAGAAGCGCCCGCTCCCGGCCCGTTCGTAGCGTGGTCCCCAGACGGCGGACGGGGTCCGCCCTGAATTCACGAGCAAGGAGACGGACATGAAGGCGCACGTGAGCTCCATCCTCCTCGGCGTCCGCGACATGGAGGCGTCCAAGCGGTTCTACACCGAGGGCCTCGGCTGGAAGATCAAGAACGACTGGGGCGTGTCGGTGTTCTTCGAGTCCGACGGGGCCTCGCCCGTCGGCTTCTACGGCCGCGAGGGGCTGGCCGACCAGGTGGGCACGAGCGCGGAGGGCAGCGGCTTCAGCGGGCTCGTCCTCACCTACGTCGTCCGCAGCGAGGCGCGGGTCGACGAGGTGATGGCGGAGGCGGAGAAGGCCGGCGCCACGATCCTCAAGCCCGCCGGCGCGCTGCCGTGGGGCGGGTACGGCGGCACCTTCGCCGACCCGGACGGCTACATCTGGAGCCTCGGCTACAGCGAGCAGGGCGAAGACCAGCCCTACGCCGAGTAACCCCCGCGCGGACGGCGGTCAGCGGGCGGCGGCGGTCACGGGACGCGGAAACCCGCGGAAGGTCACGGGCTCCCGGACCGCGAAGCCCAGCCGCTCGTAGAGCGCGACCGCACCCGTGTTCACGGCGGCCACGTGCAGGAAGGGACGTTCGCCGCGCGCCAGGACGCGCGCGGCGAGCGCCCGCACCAGCCGTGCGGCGTGGCCGCGCCCGCGCGCCTCGGGGACGGTGCAGACGGCGCTGATCTCCGTCCATCCCGGCGGCCGGAGCCGCTCGCCGGCCATCGCCGCCAGCCCGCCGTTCTCCCGGACGCCGAGGTACGCGCCCAGTTCGGGCGTGCGCGGCCAGAACGGCCCCGGCCGGGTCCGTTCGGCGAGGTCGAGCATTTCGGGCACGCGGTCCGCGCCCAGCTCGACGACGTCCGCGCCGCGCTCGTCCTCCGGGGCGGGCCCGTCCCAGACCATCTGCAGCCCGTCGAGGACGAAGACCGGCTCCCAGTCCGGCGGCGGGACCGCCGGAAGGCTGAACATGTCGGCGAGTTCGCCGCGGCCGAGCAGCCGGGCGAGGTCGTCGTCGTGGCTCACCGGCACGCCGCGCCTCCCGATTCGTCCGTCCCGCCCAGGAGGTTACTGCGCGGCGCGGGCGGCGCGGTGGGCGGCGCGGTGGGCGGCCATGCGGACGGGCGCGTTCGCGGCGCCGTACCCGGTGTAGCCGGGCGAGCGCTGGACGAACTCGAAGAAGACCCGCGACCCGAGGATCGGCGTGCAGAGGTGGAAGTACTCGGCGTCGCCGTCCCGGTCGTAGAAGACGTCGTTCTCGCGGAGGGCGCGGAGCAGGTCCGGGGCGAGCGGCATCCGGGCGTCCAGGTCGTCGTGGTAGTTGCCGGGGACGGCGAGGATCGGGGCGCCGCGCTCGCGCAGGGCCCGCGCGGTGCGGAACACGTCGTCGGTCGCGAACGCCACGTGCTGGGGATCGGGGACGGCCGGGGCCCAGGCGCCGCGGCGCAGCAGCGTGCCGTCGAGGACGAGCCGCAGCCGGCGGCCCGGATCGGTGACCGCCCGGCTGCGGACGAGCCCGAAGGGCGCGGCGAGCTCGGCGTCGTGCTCGGGCGCGAGGCCGAGCAGCGAGCGGTAGAAGAGCGTGGCCTCGTCGAACGCGTCGAAGGGCTGGGCCAGCGCGAGGTGGTCGATCGCGGTGACGCCGGTCCGGGCCTCCCCGGGCGCCCCGGAGAGGATGAAGTCGCCGCGCCAGCCGTCCGGGGCGCCCGTCCGGCAGAAGAAGACGGCGGTGCCGTCGGGGGCGGCCACCGAGGTCAGGTCGGCCTCGGCGGCGCCGCGGGTCCGCGGCAGGACGGGCGCGAGCAGCGCGGTGGCGCGCGCCGCCGCGCGTTCGGGGTCGGCGGTCTCGACGGCGAACGCGCCGATCGCGGCGCCGGTCGCGCCCGGCGGGCCGGCGGCGTTGAGCAGCACCCGCGCCTCGCCCTGCCGCCACAGCTGCACCGGCTTCGACCGGTGCTGCCCGACGTGCGCGAACCCGGTCGCGGCGAGCGTCCGGGCCACCTCGGTCCCGGCCTCGGCGTCGACCGCCAGCTCCACGAAGGCGAAGCCCTCCGGCGCGGGCGCCGCCGGGGGCACGGGACGCGACGGTGCGGCGCGTCCCCCGGCGGCGGGGGCGGCCCCGCGCCCGGCGAGCGACTCCTCCAGGACGATCAGCGAGCGCATCGCGTCGACGGCGGCGCGGTCGGGCGGCGCCTGCCGGAAGACGTCGTTGAAGACCTCCAGCGACAGCGGACCGGCGTAGCCCGCCGCGAGCACCCGCGCGGTGAAGCCGGTGAGGTCGAAGGAGCCCTGCCCCGGGAAGAGCCGGTGGTGGCGGCTCCACTGGAGCACGTCCATGCGCAGGTGCGGGGCGTCGGCGAGCTGGAGGAAGAAGAGCTTCTCGGCGGGGAACCCCGCGAGGCCCGCGATGTCGCCGCCGCGCGACAGGACGTGGAAGCTGTCGAGGCACAGGCCGAGCGCGGGATGGTCGGCGCGCAGGACGAGGTCGGCCGAGTGCTCCCACGTCCGCACGAACCGGCCCCAGGCGAGGGCCTCGTAGGCGACCCGGATCCCGTGCTCGGCGGCGAGGTCGGCGAGGGCGCGCAGCTGCCGCGCGGCCAGCGCGTCGTCGTCGACGGCCTCGGGCGCGACCGACGAGCACACCAGGACGGTGCCCGCGCCGAGCCGCCGCGCCAGCGCGAACTTGTGCGCGGCGCGGCGCAGGTTCCGCCGGTGCAGGTCCGGCGGGACGGCCTCGAAGTCGCGGAACGGCTGGTAGAGCTCGACGGCCAGGCCGAGCTCGGCGCAGCGCTCCGCGACCCGCTCGGGCGGGAGCGGGCAGCCGAGCAGGTCGTTCTCGAAGATCTCGACGCCGTCGAACCCGGCGGCCGCGGCGGCGCTCAGCTTGTCCTCCAGCGTGCCCGACAGGCACACCGTCGCGATCGATCGGCGCATGGCGGGTCCCTCCCTTCCCGGGTGCGGCCGGTTCACGATCCGCCGGGCCGGCCGTCGGCGGCGCCGACGGCCGCGCGGTCGGCGGCGTCGCGGGCCGCGAGCCACCGCAGTGCCAGGACGTACCCGTCGATGCCGCAGCCCGCGATCACCGCGGCGGCGACCGGCGAGATGTACGAGTGCCGCCGGAACGGCTCGCGGGCGTGCACGTTCGTCAGGTGCACCTCGACGAGCGGCGCCGTCAGCATCGCGCAGGCGTCGCGCAGCGCGACGGACGTGTGCGTCCACGCCGCCGGGTTGAGCACGACGGCCGCGCCGTCGTCGGCGGCCTCGTGGATCCAGCCGAGCATCTCGTGCTCGGCGTCGGTCTGCCGGATTACCGCCTCGATGCCCAGCTCGCCGGCCGCCGCGCGGCAGGTCTCGACGAGCCGGGCATAGGAGGCGGTGCCGTACTTGTCCGGTTCCCGCACCCCGAGCCTGCCGAGGTTGGGACCGTTCAGCACGCGAACCCGCACGAAGGGGTCCTTTCTGGAGTCGGCCGGGGTCAGGACGCGGCGGGGGCGGAGGCGCGGACGGCCTTGTAGAGCTCGGCCTGCTCGCCCTTGAGGTTCTCGGTGAAGTACGCCCCGGCCTTCTCGGCGAACGCGGCGCGGTCGACGTCCTCGACGAGCGTGGGCTTCCCCTTGCTCCGCCACTCGGCGAGGATCTTCTTCTCGGCCTCCTCGATGCACGTCCGGTTCTTCGCGCGGGTGTCGGAGACCGCCTTCTGCAGCGCCTGCTGCTGCTCGGCCGACAGTTCCTTCCAGCGGTCGTCGTTGATGACGATGAGCTGGGAGCCGGTCTGGTGGCCGGTGAGGCTGACGTGGCTCTGGACCTCCGCGAGGCTCATCGACGCGATCGTCGGGATCGGGTTCTCCTGCCCGTCGATGATCCCGCGCTGCAGGCTGAGGTACAGCTCCTCGAACGCGACCGCGGTGGGCGCCGCGCCGACGGCCTTGGCGTTCTCCAGGTAGATCTCGGAGTCGGGGAACCGCATCCGCAGGCCCTTGAGGTCGGCGGGCTCCCGGATCGCCGAGTTGGCGGTGAAGTGCCGCATCCCGAAGAACCAGACGTCCAGGACCCGGGTCCCGGTCGCGGTGACGAAGTCCTTCTTCAGCTCGGTGCCCTGCGCGCCGTCGAAGAAGGTGAACAGGTGGTCCGGGCCGTCGAACGCGTACGCCATGTCCAGGACGCCGATCGGGGCGAAGCTCGAGGCGAGCGCGGACGAGCCCTGCACGTCCATGTCGAGGTCGCCGCTCTTGACGGAGGTGAAGCGGGTGGCGTCGTTGCCGAGCTGGCTGTTGGCGAACGTCTCGATCTTCACGCCGATGTCCCGGCCGTTGACCGCGTCGGCGACGGCCTGGATCCCGCAGCGGGTGTGCGGATGGTCGTCGGCGTAGCTGTTGGCGAACGACAGCGTGACGGTTCCGTCGCCGTCTCCGCTGTTCATCGCGCTGCAACCGGCCGTCAGGACGGCCGCGGCGGCCAGCACCGGCAGCGCCTTTCCGGGTGTCTTGCGCATGTGCCTGCTCCTCAACGGGTGGGGGTAGGGGTGGGGTGAGGCGTCGGGGCGGAAAGGGAGCGGGAGCCGGCCGCTACAGGCCGAACAGGTCGGGCAGGAAGGTGACGGTCCCGGGGACGAACGTCACCAGCATCAGGACGGCCAGGAGCGGGATCAGGAACGGCAGGGTGCCGCGGAAGACCTCGTGGACCGGCATCCCCGAGACCGGGCTCATGACGTAGAGCACCGCGCCGATCGGCGGCGTGAGCAGCCCGATCATCAGGTTCATGATGATGACCACGCCGAAGTGCATGGGGTCGACGCCGAACTCGGCGGCGATCGGCAGCAGGATCGGCACCGTGATCACCAGGACCGAGATGCCCTCCAGGACGGCGCCCAGCAGGATCATCAGGAGGTTGACCAGCAGCAGGAACACGAGGGCGTTGTCGGTGAAGCCCAGCATGGCGTCGGCGACCGCCTGCGGCACCCGCTCCCGGGCGAGGATCCAGCCGAGCAGCCCGGACGCGCCGATGATCAGCGTGATGGACGCGGTGGTCTCGGCGGTCTCCCGGGCGATGCCGAACAGGTCGCGCCAGCCGATGCGGCGCTGGACGGCGCCGAGCGCGAGCACGTAGGCCGCCGCCGCGGCGGCCGCCTCGGTGGGCGTGAACACGCCGCCGAGGATGCCGCCGAGGATGATCACCGGGGCGCCCAGCGGGCCGAGGACCCGCACCCCGGCGGCGCGCAGCCGCCGCCACGAGAACGCCTCGCCGCGCAGGTCGTCCCGCTTGCGCATCACGACGTACACCATGATCGCCATGCCCGCCGCCATGAGGAACGCGGGCCCGATCGAGGCCGCGAACAGCGCCCCCGTCGAGATGCCGGCGATGCCCGCGTAGACCACCGCGGGGATGCTCGGCGGCATGATCGGCCCGAGCAGGGCGGACGAGGCGCTGAGGCCGACGGCGAACCGCGCCGGGTAGCCGTTGCGGACCATGTGCGGGATCTCGACCTTGCCGAGGCCGGCGGCGTCGGCGAGCGCCGAGCCGCTCATCCAGGAGAAGCCGAGGCTCACCCCGACGTTGACGTAGCCGAGGCTGCCCCGGACCCGTCCGGCGGCGGCGAGCGCGAACTCGAACAGCCGGTCGCCGATGCCCGCGCGGTTCGCGACGACGCCGACGAGGATGAACAGCGGGACGGCCAGCAGCGGGAAGCTGTTGAGCGACTCGGTGGTCTGCCGGACGCTCAGGCCCGCGGAGTAGCCCTCCAGGGAGACGTAGGTCAGGCAGGGGCCGAGCAGCGCGAACGCCACGGGGACGCGCAGCAGCAGGAGCGCGGCGATGGCGGCGGCGAGCAGCGTCATGCTCATGTCGGCCGCCCCTCCTCTCGGTTGTCGGGACCGGCCTGCGCGTCCCCGGCGCCGTGCGCGGACGTCCCGTCCGTCTCGGGCTCCGGCCGGAAGACGGCGACGACGGAACGGACGGCGGTGAGGGCCAGCCCGATGAGCGGGATCACGTAGAAGAGGCGCATCGGCATGCCGAGCGCGGGCGAGGTCTGCGCGTCGTCGGACGTGACCAGCACCCACGCCTCGTAGAGGAGGTTGAGGCACACGATCGCGACGGTGACGTTGGCGACGATGCCGACGGCGCGCAGCAGCCGGGGCCCGGCCACGATGTCGATCACCTTGAGGGCGACGTGGCCGTCGCGGGCCATCAGGTGTCCCGCCATGGCGAAGGTGAGCCAGACGAACGCGAACCGCGCGAGTTCGCCCGTCCAGACCCAGCCGCCGCCGGGCAGGTAGCGCTGGACGGCCTGGAGCAGCATCAGCCCGCCGATGAGCGCGAGCAGCAGGGCGGCGGTGGCGGCCTCGGCGAGCGAGAGCGCCCGCAGGACGGGGCCGGGACGCCGTCCGGGGGGCCGCTCGGGGGGCGCGGGGTCGTCGGCGGTCATGGGCGCTCCTCTCCCCAGCCGGACAGGTCGATCCAGGATTTGCCGGGGGCCGTGCGCGCCTCGGCGAAGGCGCGCTCCGCCTGCTCCGGGGGGACGCCGGGCCGCAGCACGCCCGCGAGCCGGGGGACCGCGTCGGCGACGGCCGCGACGGTTTCGGCGAAGTCGTCCGGATGGTCGTAGATGAGCGAGCCGCGCACCTGGAGCTGCCGCCGGGTGAGCTCCATCGTCGACAGCCCGACCGGCTCGCTGCTCATCCCGATCACCATGACGGTCCCGCCGGTCGCGACCCGGCGGGCCGACGTCTCCCAGGAGGCGGGGACCCCGGCGGTGTCGAAGACGAACGGGAAGGCGCGTCCGTCGCCGGGCGCGACGGCGCGGGCGCCGATCCGCTCGGCGAACGCGACCCGGTCGGCGCGGGAGTCGGTGACGAACACCCGCGCCCCGGCCTCCAGCAACGTCAGGCAGGTGAAGAGCCCCTGCGATCCGGCGCCGACGACCAGGCACGCGGTGCCGGGCGCCACGCCGGCGCGGCGGACCGCGGACCGGGCCACCGCGTACGGCTCGACGCACGCCAGGATCTCCGGGTCGACCGGGGACGGCAGCGGCCAGGCGAACCGCGCGGGGACGGCGACCCGTTCGGCGAGCACTCCCGGGACCGTGATGCCGGGGCTGAGCCGCCGCTCGCAGCCCGAGGTCATGCCGCGCAGGCACGGCGGGCAGTCGAAGCAGCAGTAGTTGGGTTCGAGCACCGCCTGCTGCCCGACCCGCCGGTCGGTGACGGCCGCGCCGACGGCGACGATCCGGCCGCCGCCCTCGTGGCCCAGCACCCAGGGCAGGGCGGGGGCGGGGCGGGTGCCGTCGTGGACGGCGAGGTCCGATCCGCACAGGCCGACCGCGGTCATCTCGACGACCACGTCGTGCGGTCCGGGTTCGGGCTCCGCCAGGGAGCCGACGACCTCGGCGCGCCGAGGTTCCGTCAGGACGATCGCCCGCATGGCATCCGTTCTTCGCTGCCGGGCGGCACGGCCGTGTGACCTCCGCCACAGAGGTGGAATGTGCGGTTTGACAGTAAATTCGTGGTCAGCGGCATGGCAAGCGGTTGCCAAAACTTTCCATCACGGTGAAACTGGTGCGGGCGGCGCGGGCCGTGCGGCGGCGGTCGAGCGGAGGGGCGGCGGATGGCGGAGGGCAGGGCGGAGGGCAGGGCGGCGCGGCCGACGATCTACGACGTGGCGCGGGAGGCCGGGGTGTCGCCGTCCACGGTGTCGCGCGCGATGTCCAATCCGGGACGCGTCAACGCCGTGACCGCGGCCCGGGTCGCCGAGGTGGCCGCCCGGCTCGGCTACCGCACGAACACGCTGGCGCGGGCGCTGCCGTCCGGCCGGACCGACACCCTCGCCCTGTTCGTCTCCGACATCACCAACCCCCACTTCTTCGGGGTCATCCGGGGCGCCGAACATCAGGCGCGCGCCGCGGGCTGCACCCTCATCGTCGGCGACACCGAGGAGTCGCCCGAGGTCGAGGCGCGCAACATCGAGCGGCTCGGCCCGTCCGTCGACGGGTTCGTGATCGCGGCGAGCCGGATGTCGGACGAGGAGATCACGAAGCTCGCGGCCGGGCACCGCCTCACGCTGATCAGCCGGCAGGTCGCGGGCGTGCCGAGCGTCATCGTCGAGCACGCCGAGGGCACCCGCCAGATCGTCGAGCACCTCGCCTCGCTGGGGCACCGCTCGATCGTCTTCCTCGCCGGGCCGCCCCGCTCCTGGCTGGGCGCGCGGCGCTGGGAGGCGCTCGCCGCGGCCGCCGCGCGGCACGGCATCGCCGCCCGGCGGATCGGCCCCTTCGCGCCCACCGTCGCGGGCGGCGCCGCCGCCGCCGACGCCGCGCTCGGGACGGGCGCGACCGCGGCCGTCGCGCACAACGACCTGCTCGCCATCGGCGTCCTGCGCCGCTGCGCCGAACGCGGCGTCGCCGTGCCCGCGGACCTCAGCGTCGTCGGCTACGACGACATCTTCGGCGCGGACTTCTGCTCGCCGCCGCTGACCACCCTCGCCGGCCAGTTCGAGGAGTCCGGCCGCACCGCCGTCGACATGCTGCTGGCCGTGCGCGACCGGCACGGGGTCCGCCCCGCCCGCGACCAGGTCGTCCTGGACTCCCACCTCGCCATCCGCCGCTCCACCGGCCCCGCCCCGCGCTGACCCGGGAGACCGGCCGTCCGGCGGCAACAGCCGGAGCCGCCCGCGAAGCCGCCCTTCTGAGCCGGCCGCCGCTCAGGCCCCGCCCCGGACGCCCGGGACGGGGGCCTACCGCGTTCAGCGCGGGAGGCGGGCCTCGATGCCGTCGAGGACGCACGCGAGCCCGAACGCGAACCGGCCCTCCAGGACGTCGCCGGTCTCGTTCGCCCACACGTCGCGGACGTGGGACGCGAGCAGCGGACGTTCCGCGCCGACCCGTTCGAGGTACGGGCCGAGCGCGCCGATCCAGTCGGCGGGCGAGGCGCCGGCCTGGTTCGCCTGCCAGCCGGCCTCGCCCCCGGCGGCGCCGATGACGTAGTCGACGACGAGGGACCAGGCGTACTCGAGGTCGAGGCCCGCGAACCCGGCGGCCGCGAACGCGCCGATCGCCTCGTCCATCACCCGGGTCGCGTTGGGGCCGAGCATCGGACGGACGCCGAACAGCGTGACCGTCCAGGGGTGCCGGTGGATCATCGTGCGGAGGCTGCGCGCGTACCCGGCGGCCGACGCGCGCCACCCGTCCTCCCCGTCGGGCGGGGGGACGGTCACCTCGGCCATGACGCGGTCGAGGGCGAGTTCGAGCAGTTCGTCCTTGTTCGCGACGTGCCAGTACACGGAGGTCGCGCCCGCGTTGAGGCGGGTGCCGAGCCGCCGCATGCTCAGCCCGCCGAGTCCTTCGGCGTCCAGCAGTTCGAGCGCCGCGTCGACGATCTGGTCGCGGCCGAGCGCGGGCTGCTCGCGCCGGGCCTTCTCCGGACGCACCCACACAGATGCCGGTGCCGCCTTCGCCATTCGACCGCCCTCCCGTTCGTCCCGCACATGGTACCGGGACTTGAACGGCGTGCGAGTGCACTCGTACAGTGTGCGAATTGACTCGCACACCGTTCGAGAAGGAGTCTCGCAATGGCCGAAGCGCAACCGCATCCGCACCCGGAACCGCATCCGCACCGATGGCGGATCCTCGGCGTCCTCTGCCTCAGCCTGTTCGTGGTCGTCGTCGACAACACGATCCTGAACGTGGCGATCCCGTCCCTGATGACCGAGACGGACGCCACGACGTCGGACGTCCAGTGGGTGATCGACGCCTACTCGCTCGTCTTCGCGGGCCTGCTGCTCACCGCCGGGAGCCTCGGCGACCGGTTCGGCCGCCGCCGCGCGATGCTGGCCGGGTTCGCGCTGTTCGGCGGCGCCTCGCTGCTCGCCGCGTTCGCGGCCGGGCCCGGCCACCTCGTCGCGCTGCGCGCGCTGATGGGCGCGGGCGGCGCGTTCCTCATGCCCGGCACCCTGTCGATCATGGCGCAGGTGTTCGGCCCGGACGAGCGCGCCAAGGCGTTCGCGATCTGGGGCGGGACGTCGATGGTCGGCGTCGCCGCCGGGCCCGCGCTGGGCGGGCTGCTGCTGGAGCACTTCTGGTGGGGCTCGGTGTTCCTGGTGAACGTGCCGGTCACGGTCGCGGCCGTCGCCGGCCTGCTCCTGCTCGTCCCCGAATCGCACGGGCCGCGCCGCCGTCCGGACGTCCCGGGCGCGGTGCTCTCGACGGCGGGCGTGTCCGCGCTCGTGTGGGCGGTGATCTCCGGTCCGGAGCACGGCTGGACGAGCGCGGACGTCCTCGGGGCGCTCGGCCTCGCCGCCGCCGCGCTCGCCCTGTTCGTCCTGCGGCAGCACCGCGCGGCCGAGCCGATGCTCGACCTGCGGCTGCTGCGGCGCCCCGAGTTCACCGGCGCGGCCGTCACCATCGCGCTGTTCGGGTTCGCGCTCGCCGGGACGCTGTTCGCGCTCACGCAGCTCCTCCAGTTCGTCCTCGGCTTCACGCCCCTCGCGGCCGGGCTCGCGCTGCTGCCGGTCGCCGTCGCCGCCGGGGTCGGCAACGGCGTCGGCGCGTCCCTCGAAGGACGCATCGGCGCGCGGAACGCCCTCGTCGCCGGGTTCGTCCTCGTCGCCGCCGGTTTCGCGGCGCTGGGCCTGGCCGGTCCCGGCGACGGCTACGGCGCGCTCGTCGGCGGTCTCACCGTGCTCGGATTCGGCGCCGGACTCGGGGCGCCGCCCGCGTACAGCACGCTCATGGGCGCGATCCCCCGCGAGGAGGCCGGCATCGGGTCGGCGGTGAACGACGCCGGGCAGGAACTCGGCAACGCGCTCGGCGTCGCCGTCCTCGGCAGCGTCATCTCCGCCGCGTACGCCCGCGCCCTCCCGGACGGGACGCCCGCCGCCGTGCGGCGCTCGCTCGGCGACGCCCTCGCCCTGGGCGACCCCGCGCTCGCCGGCGCCGCCCGCGACGCGTTCGCCCGCGCGGTGTCCGCCGGCTCGTTCGCGGCGGCGGGTGCGATGCTGGCCGCCGCGCTGTTCGCCGCGCTCGTCCTCCGCTCGTCCGGCGGCGGCGACGGAAAGCGAAAGCGGGTCGCGGAACCGGTGGAGTACCGGGTGACGACCATCCCCCCGGAGGTGTGACATGCCCGACGACCCCCGCCCGCGGCACCCGCGGACGGCCCCGTGACCGCCGCGCCCGAGATCGACGACGCCGCGCTCGTCACCGCGTCCCGCGACGACCCGGACCGGTTCACCGACGTCTACGACCGGCACTTCCCGGTGATCCACCGGTACGTCGCGGGACGCCTCGGCGCGCAGGCCGCCGAGGACGTCGTCGCCGAGACGTTCCTCGCCGCGTTCCGCCGCCGCGCCACGTTCGACCCCGCGAAGGGCGACGTCCGGCCCTGGCTGTTCGGCATCGCGACGAACCTCGTCGCGCAGCACCGGCGGGCCGAGACCCGCCGGTACCGGGCGCTGGCCCGGCTCGGCGCCGAACCGGACGCGGGCGGCCACGAGGACCGCGTCGCGACCGCCGTGTCGGCCGCGGGGATGCGGCCGAGCCTCGCGCGCGCCCTGGCCGGGCTGTCCCGCAAGGAACGCGACGTCGTCCTGCTCGTCGCGCTCGCGGAACTGTCCCACCAGGAGATCGCGGCCGTGCTCGGCATCCCGTTCGGCACGGTCGGGTCCCGGCTGAACCGGGCGCGCAAGAAGCTTCGGGCGGCTCTCGCCCCGACGCAAGGAGACTGACCATGGACGAGATGAAGGCGATCGCCGAGATGCTGAACGAGCCCCCCACCCAGAAGGCCGCCGACGAGGGCCGCCGCCGCCTCCGGCGCGAGATCGCGAACCCGTCCGCGGGCCGGCGCGCGCGGGCCCGCTTCGGATGGCCGTTCAAGGCCGGGCTGGGCATCGTCGCGGTCGGCGCCGCCGCGGCCGTCGCGGTCTCCGTCATCGGATCGGGGACGCGGCCTTCCGAGAGCGGGCAGGCGGGCGCCCCGCAGGGCGAGATCGACCTCGGCAGGCAGGCCGTCCTGGTGGCGGCGGAGAACGCCGCGAAGCAGGAGACCGGCAAGTACTTCTTCGCGAACCACGTGTCCGGGCAGTCGTACGTCGTGCCGGCCGGGACCGGCGCGTACGCCATCGACGGCGCGCGCTCCGCGACCTTCGTCGCGGCCGGGCTCGAGCCCGGGGCGAAGGTGACGTACTACGAGAGCTTCCCCGGCCCCCGGACGTGGACGCCGGCGGACGAGGCGGCGTGGAAGAAGGCCGGGTCCCCGTCGAAGATCAAGGTGTGGTCGAGCGACAAGTGGCTCACCTTCGACATGGCGAAGAAGGCGCCGTGGAAGCTGGACGGCGTCAACACGCAGAAGGAATGGCTGGGCCGGTACACCCTCGAAGAGCTGCAGAACCTGCCGACCGACCCGGAGAAGCTCGCCGAGGAGGCGTTCGATCCGGCGACGACGGAGGCCGAGATGCTGCGGTCGCGCGGGCTCGACGTTCCCGCGCACCTCAAGACCGAGGAGTTCGTCGCCGCCGAGAAGATCCGCATGGTCGGCTGGCGGCTGAGCGACCTGCCGGTCCCGCCGAAGGTGCGGTCCGCGCTGATGAAGGCGCTGATGGCCGAGCCCGGCGTGCAGGCCGTCGGCGAGACCACCGACCCGCTGGGCCGCAAGGGCGTCGCGCTGACGTCCGGGAGCCGGACCACCACGGTCACCGGCGAGTTCGGCACGCCGCCCGGGCAGCGGGGCGCCTACGGCAGCCGCATGGAGCTCGTCTTCGACAAGGCGACCGGCAACGCGCTGGCCATGCAGAACGTGCTGACGAAGCCGGGCGGCCCCTACAAGGACCGCGAGCCCGGGTTCGTCATCGACTACACCGCCATCCGCGACATGGGGTGGAGCGACACCGAGCCCGCCCCGCCGCGGGACGCCTCCTGAGGACGGCGGCGCGCCTCCGGCCCTCGTGGCCGGAGGCGCGCCGCGCGCGGTGTCGGCCGGGTGGCGGCGAGCCGCCGGAGCCCGGCGTCAGCCGGTGTCAGTCGGTGTGGACGGCGTTGCGGACGTTGATGGCGGCCGTCCCGAGCGTGGGGCCGTACTCCCACGGGTCGTTCCCGTAGTGCCAGGCGTTGTGCCCGATGATGTAGCCCCAGCCGCGCGAGAGCGGCATCTCGGTGATCCACGGCCCGCCGCTGGAACCGCCGCCCATGTCGCAGCCGATCCGCTTGTAGAGGGCGTCCGCCGCGGCGTAGCCGACGCAGAACCGCAGCTTGTTCGAGCTGATCCCCGAGCGGGCCGGGTGCGTGTTCTGCGGGTAGCCGAACGCCCGCGTGTCGTGGAACGTCGTCTCGTTGTAGTCCTCGCCGAACCGGTAGCCCTGGTAGCCGACGACGTCGCCGACCTTGCGGCCGTTGCTGAGGTTCAGCGCGATCGCGGCCATGTCGTACCGGTGGTTCTTGCCCTCGAAGTAGCCGTTCGGCGCGGCCCACGACCGGCCCGTCCACGTGCCGTACGGGCGCTTGCCGTCATGGAAGTCCGGGACGAACGCGAAGTTCGAGTACCAGTTGCCGCCGCCGTCGGTGACGCAGTGCCCGGCCGTCCAGATCGTGTTGCGGTTGGACGAGTTGATCGTGGCGGCCGAGCAGTAGTAGCCGGAGCCGTTGCGGGTGTAGAAGAGCTTCCCGACGGTCTGGGCGGGCATCCGCCCGTGGTCCGCCCAGACCTTCGAGGTGGAGAAGTAGGTCAGCGCCTTGGTCTCGAAGGCCGGGTCGCCGGAGGCGGCGGCGGACGGGATGTGGCCGTCGCCGACCTCGGGCTCGGCCACCGGCGGCTCCGCGGCGGCGGCCTGCGCCGACTCGGCGGCCTTGGCGGGGGTCACCGCGGGGGCCGGTGTCGGCTCCGCGGCGGCCATCCGCTCGGGCGTCCAGTACTCCTCGACCTGCACCGCCGACCGCGCCGACGCGGAGCCGGCGGCCGTGCCGGTCGCGGCGGCCCAGGGGTTCGCGGCGGGCGTCTCCCGCGCCTGCGCCGCCGCGGCGGGGGCCGCCGTCGCCAGCGCGAGCAGTGCCGTTCCGAGAACGGCGAAACGTCGTGTCATCACATGTTGATCTTCGACACGATCGGGGGAGAAGTCCTTGGCCTGCCGTCGACGGTTCCTTGACGATCCGTCCACGGCGTCCACGGCGTCCACGGCGTCCCACGGCGCCCGCGGGCGTCCACGGGGCGGCTACGTGGGCGCGCCGAGCGTCCGGTGCCGGTAGTCGCTGGGCGGCAGCCCGAACGCGTCGCGGAACGCCCGGGTGAACGCGGAATGGTGCGTGAACCCCCACATGGCCGCGATGCGGTGGACCGGGACGGCGCGCAGCGCGGGATCGGCCAGCGCCAGCCGGGCGCGCTCGAGCCGCCGCAGCCGGATCCAGGCCGCGACCGTGCGGCCCTCCGCGCTGAACAGCCGGTGCAGGTAGCTGACGGAGATGTGGTGCGCGGCGGCGACGGCGGCCGGGGTCAGCCCCGGGTCCTGGAGGTGCCGGTCGATGAACTCGTGCGCGTGCAGCAGCAGCGCCCGCCTGCGGACCTCGGGCGGCGCGCCCTCGCCCGCCTCCCCCGCGTCGATCGCGTGGGCGAGGAGCGCCGACGCCAGGTCGGCCAGGACGGTCGCGAGGCGCGGCCCGTCGGACGCGCGGTAGGCGCCGGGGTCCGCGAGGATGTTCGCCACCGTCCCCGCCAGCAGCCCGCCGACGCCGTCGTGCCCCGGCAGCGGCGGCCCGATCGCCCGGCCGAGCCGGTCCCCGGGGACCGACAGCAGCCGCTTCGGGACCACGACCCCGACCGACTCGACCGGGCCGGAGCCGCCGGCCGGGCGGATCGCGGCGGGACGGGACGGGTCGTGCGCCAGCCACTGCGCGGGCCCGTACCGGAACTCCCGGTCGCCGCAGACGGCCTCGACGCACCCGCGCAGCACCAGCGACAGGCACAGGACGTCCGGATCGGACCGCCGGACGAGGTCCGGTCTCCGGCGGAAGGTCTCCGGGGTCGTCGCGGTCGCGAAGACCGTCACCGTGTCGGGGTCCGTGCCGAGCCGCAGCGCGCGCTCGCCCGCGTCGAGGCGATCGCGGTCGCCGCCCGGCCCCACCGGGGCGCGGGACCGGCCCACCGGCTCCCGCCAGTGGCCGATCCGGTCCGCCGCGCGGGCCGCGTCCGCCGTCCGGAACACCGTCTCGATCAACCGAACCTCCGTGTCGCCGCCTCCCGGCGGCCGGGCCGTCCGGCCGCCGGGATCAAGATCGCGAAATAGAGGTTTCGGACGGGGCGGCCAACGGCCGCCGAACGGGGCGCGGCCCGCGGCCGAACGGCGCCGGAACGTTCGGGGACGTCGGCGGAGCGCTACGGGCCGCTACGAAACGAGGTCGGCCGGGCGGGTGCCGGTCTCGGTCAGGGGGAGGTCGAGGCCGGCCCGCTCGGTCAGCCACGTGGACGGCCGGTAGCGCGGGTCGCCCGTGCCGAGCGACAGCCCCTCCAGGATGTCGAGGACGACCTCGGCGCCCACGTGGTCGCCCCACTCCAGCGGCCCGCGCGGGTAGCCGAGGCCGAGCCGGACGGCCGTGTCGATGTCCGCGGGACGGGCGAGGCCCTGTTCGGCGATCCCGCACGCGACGTTCACGATCGACGCCAGCAGCCGCTGCGCGACCGGCGCCGGGCCGTCCCGGACGACGCTCACCGGACGGCCCGTCGCCGCGAGCGCCGCGACGGCCGACCGTCCCGCCGCCCGGTCCACGGCCGGGTGCACGCCGAGCGTGAGCCGCGTGAAGAACCCGCCGAGCGGGTCGACGCTCAGCGTCCGCTCCGGCGGCAGCCCCGCCCGGACGGCGACCGAGCCGCCCGGCTCCCCGTACGGCGTCACCAGCACGACCGCCCGGTCCGACGGCGCGTCCCCCTGCTCCACCTCGACGTCCGCCGCCGCCAGCAGCGCGCCCAGCGTCTCCCGGGCGCCCGGCTCGCCGCCGTCCGCCGCGTCCTCGTGGATCCACACGGGGCGCCGCTCGGCGTCCGCGGGCGGCGTGATCTCCGCGGGCTCGCGCTTGGCGCCGTCCGCGTACGCGTAGAAGCCCTCGCCGGTCTTGCGGCCGAGCAGCCCCGCCTCCAGCCGGGCCCGGCCCACGCGCGACGGGCGCAGCCGGGGCTCGGTGTAGAAGCCCGTCCACACCGACTCCATCACCGGGTGCGAGACGTCCATGCCGGTCAGGTCGAGCAGCTCGCAGGGTCCCATCTTGAGGCCCAGGACGTCCCGGGCGATCCGGTCGATGTCCACCGGTTCGGCGGCGCCCTCCGACAGGATCTGCATCGCCTCGGTCACCAGCCCGCGCCCCGCGTGGTTCACCAGGAAGCCGGGCGCGTCCGGCGCCCGCACCGGCTCGTGGCCCAGCCGGCGGACGAGCGCGGCGAGCGCGTCCGGGATCCACCCGGCGGTCCGCGCGCCCGGGATCACCTCGACCAGCCGCATCAGCGGCACCGGGTTGAAGAAGTGCAGGCCCGCGAGCCGCGACGGGTCCGCGAGGGCCGCCGCGATCGCCGTCACCGGCAGCGAGCTGGTGTTGGTGGCGAGCACGGTCTTCGGCGGGCACGCCTTCTCCAGCGCGGCGAACAGCGCGCGCTTGGTCTCCATGTCCTCGCGGACGGCCTCCACGACGAGGTCGCACTCGCCGAACGGCGTCAGCGGCTCGCCCACCGGACGCAGCCGCTCCTTCGCGGCCGCCGCGTCGGCCGCGGTCATCCGGCCCTTCGCGACCAGCCGGTCGAACATCCCGGAGACGTGCTCGACGGCGTCCCGCACCGCCTCCATCCGGACGTCCGCGATCTCGACGGTCACGCCGCCCGCCGCCGCGAGCTGCGCGATGCCGCGGCCCATCGCCCCGGCGCCGATCACCCGGAGCGTCCGCACGTCCCGCGCCCACCGCTCCGCCGCGCCGTCGTGTCCCGAGCCGTTCGGTTCCGCGCCGTCCCGCACCATGCCGTCTCCTCGCACCCGTCCGTCCGCAGGATGATGCTACGGGTGCGCCCCGTGCCGGAATCGTCCCGGTGCGTTCGGCGGGTCAGTAGCCGCCGTCGTCGTCCTCGTTCTGCTCGTTCTCGTTGCGGTCGTCCCGCTCCTGCTCGTTGTCGCCGTCCTCGTCGCCGCCCCCGCCGCAGCCGGCCGTCACGGCGGCGGTGGCGCCCAGGACCCCGGCCGTCGCGACCGCCGGAAGCGACGCCGGCGTCACCGCCGTCACCACGGCGAGCAGCGTCTTGAGCAGTTTCATCGGCAACCCGGCCATCGAACCCCCCACGTCCCGTGAAGGCGCGTCCCGGATCGGACGCGCCACGGGGGTGCTACCCCGGGCGCCGCGGGTCTCACGCGTCCGCCCGGAACGGCCTGGGGCGGACGGGCGCCGGGGGTGCCGGCGCCCGCCCGGGGATGCTCTTATGGATGTCAAGCGGCGAGTTCGAGATCGTGAGCGGTGATGATCTGGAAGAGCTCGCGTGCGACGTAGCGTTTGAGGCAC